>NZ_JRMM01000008.1:0-65240 GCF_000972905.1 Mycobacterium sp. UM_Kg27 | reverse complement strand
GGCAGCGTCAGATGTGTATAAGAGACAGGTCCTGGCCACCCTGGACCGCATCCATTCGCCGGGGCGGCCGGTCGCGGCGGCGCGCGAGGCGCGGGCCGCCGGCTTCGAGCACCTCAACATCGACCTGATCTACGGCACCCCCGGCGAGACCGATGACGATCTGCTGCGTTCGGTGGACGCCGCGCTCGAGGCGGGTGTGGATCACGTCTCGGCCTACAGCCTGATCGTGGAGGACGGCACCGCGCTGGCCCGTCGGGTGCGGCAGGGCGAGCTACCCGCCCCCGAGGGCGATGTGGCGGCGCATCGCTATGAGCTGGTCGACAGCCGGCTGCGGGCGGCGGGGATGGACTGGTACGAGGTGTCCAACTGGTGCCGGCCCGGCGCGGCCTGCCGGCACAACATGGGCTACTGGAACGGCGGCCGATGGTGGGGTGCGGGGCCGGGCGCGCACAGCTACGACGGCGCGCTGCGCTGGTGGAACGTCAAGCACCCCAACACCTACGCGCAGCTGCTGGAGCAGGGTGCACTACCGGTGGCCGGCTTCGAAGAGCTCTCCGATGCCGACCGGCACACCGAGGACGTGATGCTGCGGCTGCGGCTGCGCGATGGGCTGGCGCTGGCGGATCTGGATGCCCAGGAGCGCGAGCGCGCCGCGACCGCGATCGGCGATGGGCTGCTGCACACCGACGGCACGCGGCTGGTGCTGACCGATCGCGGGCGGCTACTGGCCGACGCGGTGGTGCGTTCCCTGCTGGGATAGCGGGTCGCCGGCAGGTAGGTCCAGCGGCCGCTCAGCCGCTGAACCAACCGCGGTTGCCGTCCCAGCTGCCGCAGATGCCGTTGAAGCAGCCGTGCCCGAAACCGCCCTGGCCGGGGACAAAACCGCCGCAGCCCTGCCAACCGGCGTCATGGCCACAGCCGCCTCCGCCGCCGTTGCCGTCCGGGCCGCCGGAACCGTGCGGTTGGGCGACTGCTGTCGTGCCTGGTGTGTCCGCCGAGCCGGTCTTCAGCATCACGCCTGTCGGGGCGAGCGCGATCGCCGCGGCGGCTGTCGCCACGAACACCGATCCGACGAGTTTGCGAATACTTAGCATGACTCCAGAGTCCGCGCGGATTTCGGCGTTGCCAACGGTTGTGTGAGGACTGATACCGAATTGTGAACGCGCGTAACGCATCACTGCCATCGAGTCGCTGGGCCCGCCGTCACTGGTCCGGCGGGCGGGCGAAGGGCTAATAGCAAAACCGCAAATGCGGATTATTGTGTGCTGCCAGCTGCTCGCTGATTATTGGGAAAACTCGCTACCATCATACTCTCAGCAATCCTGCCGTGACGTTGCAAGAACTGTCATGCAGGCACCGGAGCGGCGCTCGTTGCCACAGCCTATGCGATGGAAAACAACAGCTTTCGTGTAGGCATGAGATGTAGCGTCGGCGCTGTTCGCAGCGACCGTCGGGCGTGAACAGCAATATCGTAATCCGTTAGTTGTACGAAAACGCAGATGAGGATACGATCTAGTTTATGGCTCCGCAAACGAGTATCAAACAAAGTATGGCTGGGGCAGATGGAGGACCGACGCGATGGCAGTTCAACGGGCGCGAGGCGCCACGGACCGGGCGCACGGCGCCGGCGGGCGAGTGCTGGAGATCCTCGGCCGACAAGAGTGGATGGACCGGCCCAGCCACCGGCTGGAGAACGTGCTGAGCTTCGGGTTCAACGCCTTGGGTGGGGCCCGGGATCGGGTGACCAACTTCTTGAACGGCGTGTGGTTGGGGCACCCGGTGCATCCGCCGTTGGCATCGCTGACCACCGGCGCCATCGGGACGACCGTCGCCCTGGATGCGCTGAGTCTGCTGCCGAGCAGGTCTGCGGCAGAAGTGCTTGACGCGTCTCGATTCGCCCAGCGTGCCCTGGGGCTGGGGATTGCGGCCAACTTCGCCTCCGCGGCCACCGGGGTGACCGACTGGCAGCACACCCACGACAAGGATCGGCGTATCGGGCTGGTGCACGGCGTGCTGAACCTCGTCGCCACGGGTCTGTACATCCAGTCCTGGCGGGACCGGCGCGGTGGGCGGCAGCTGCGGGGCATCGTGACCAGTGCGGTCGGCTATGGCATCACCTCTGCCAGCGGGTTCCTGGGCGGCGCCCTGGTATTCGGCTCCGGAATCGGCATCGACCAGTCCGGCGATCGGCTGCGCATCGATGACTGGACGCCCGTGCTCCCGGAGGCGGAACTGCCAGCCGGCAAGAAACCTAAGCGCATCGACGTCGACGGCGTCGCGGTGGTGCTCTGCCGCACCGACGACAGCGTCTCGGCATTCGCCGGATTGTGCCCGCACCTGGCCGCGCCGATGGAAGACGGCTGGGTCGACCGCGGCCGGATCGTGTGCCCCTGGCACGGCTCGCAGTTCGACGTGGAAACCGGTGCCGTGCTGCGTGGACCGTCTGCCGCTCCGCTGCCCTGCTATCAGGCGCGGGTGCGCGACGGGATGGTCGAACTGCGCGATGGCGCGGTGACACCGCTTGGTGAGGGTCGGGTCAAATATCTCGCCCCGCAGACCCTGGAGTGCCCCGCAATCGCGACCGAGAAGGAGATTGTCCAGTGAGCAATGCCTACGACGTGCTGAGGGCCCACCACAACGTGCTGCGCGGCTTGGGCTCCCGGTTCAAGGGCGCACCGGTTGGGTCGCCCGAGCGGCAGCAGGCTCTCGATGACCTGCTGCGGGAGTTCACCATCCACATGCGTATCGAGGACGACATCTATTACCCGGCGCTGGCGGCCGCGAGCAAGCTGATCGCGATCGCACACGCCGAGCATCGGCAGATCTACGACCAGCTCGCGGTAGCGCTGCGGACACCGGCCAGCTCGCCTCGCCATGTCGATGAGTGGAACTCCTTCCTCACCGTCTTGGAGGCCCATGCCGACGAGGAGGAGCGCGACCTGGTGCCCCCTCCGGCGCCGGTCGACTTGTCGGAGACTGAGTTGGAAGAACTGGGCAATCGGATGGCCGCGGAGATGGAGCGGCAGCGCAATTCGAAGTTCGAGCAGCTGCATGTCAAGGCGCGAACAGCGCTGCTGAAGGCGTTCTAAAGCGATCGCAAGCGCGGCGGAGCCGGGCGCAGCGGGTCGTGCGGATGGCCCAGCGATCGCAAGCGCGGCGGAGCCGGGCGCAGCGGGTCGTGCGGATGGCCCAGCGCTACCGACGGCTTTCGTGGGGCGAGGCGCACGTCGCTGCGTAGGTTAGGCTACATTTACTAATCGTGTCCGAGGTGGGTGTCGAAACAGTCTCCGAAGCTGCGTCGTCGGTGCTGTTGCCGCCGGGTGTCGAGCCGGCTGAGCTGGCTGCCGCGCTGGCCGCTGAGTTGCCGGAGCATGACGGCCACGAATACCTGCTCTACGAGCGTGGCGGACGTTGGACTCTGGCCGCCGGCGTGCGGGCCGCCGTCGAGCTGGACAGTGACGAGCTGCGCACGGTCCGCGACGGGGTGGTTCGCCGCGAACACTGGCGGGGCCGGCCGGCCGCAGTGCTCGGCGAAGCAGTGGACCGGTTGCTGCTGGAGGCCGCTGAGGTATTCGGCTGGGTGGCTTTTGAATTCGGCACCTACCGGTTCGGGCTGCAGGAGCGGTTGGCGCCGGGTACCGCGCTGGCGCGGGTGTTCTGGCCGCAGACCCGCATCGTTGTCACCGCCGAGAAGGTCGAGCTGTTCGGAGATAGCGACCGCGCATTCGCGGTGCTGGCGCGGCTGTTGGCCGACGGGGTTCCCACGTTGGCCGCGCCCTCGCCGGTGGTGGTCGACGTCGAGGCTGCCGGCTATCGCGATCGGGTGGCGACCGCGGTCGAGGAGATCCGCGCAGGTGCCTACCGCAAGGTGATCCTGTCGCGGTGCGTAGACGTGCCGTTTGCGCTGGACTTTCCTTCGACCTACCGACTGGGACGGCGGCACAACACGCCGGCTCGGTCGTTCTTGTTGCGGCTGGGCGGGATCCGGGCGCTCGGATACAGCCCGGAGCTGGTAGCCGAGGTGCGCGGCGACGGCGTGGTGGTCACCGAGCCGCTGGCCGGGACCCGTGCCCGCACGGGCGACCCTGCGATCGACGCGGTGGCTCGAGCCGAGCTCGAATCCGATGCCAAGGAAATCGTGGAGCATGCGATCTCGGTCCGCACTTCGGTAGAGGAGATCACCGAGGTCGCCGAGCCGGGCAGTGCCGTCGTCGGCGACTTCATGACCGTGCGCGAGCGCGGGAGCGTGCAGCACCTGGGCTCGACGGTGCGCGGTCGGCTGCATCCCGCCCGAGACCGGATGGATGCCCTGGAAGCGCTTTTCCCTGCTGTCACCGCGTCAGGGATCCCGAAATCGGCCGGAATCGACGCCATCCTGCGGCTCGACGATTGCCCACGGGGCCTGTACTCCGGTGCGGTGGTGATGTTCTCGGCCGACGGTGGTCTCGATGCCGCGTTGACGCTGCGGGCGGCCTACGAGCGGGACGGGCGCTGCTGGTTGCGGGCCGGAGCGGGCGTCATCGCCGAGTCGCGGCCCGAGCGGGAGTTCGAGGAGACCTGCGAGAAGCTGGCGACGCTGGCGCCATATCTGATCGCCCAGCGCTGAATCCGCGGTTCCCCCCGGGCGGTGAGATACCCTATAGGGTATAGCAGGCAGCTCGGGGAGAGGACCTCACGTGCTCGATGACGAAGACAGCGTCAAGTCGGTGTTGAACCGGCTGCGCCGTGCGCACGGCCAGCTCGCCGGAGTGATCGCGATGATCGAGGCCGGCCGCGACTGTAAAGACGTGGTCACCCAGTTGGCCGCGGTCTCGAGGGCGCTGGACCGCGCGGGTTTCAAGATCGTCGCCAGTGGCCTGCGGGAGTGTCTGGCCGGCGAAGCCGCCGGAGGCAAGGCGCCGCTCTCCGAGGACGAGCTGGAGAAGCTGTTCCTCGCCCTGGCCTAACCCGAGCTCTCGGCTCGGGTCACTGCATCAGTGACTCGGCGAGCAGGCCACTGACCATGGACTCGATGGTCGACTCGATGGATCCGGCCAAGGTGGCCGTGACCGAGGCGACGGCCTGGGTGCGGAATCGCACCAACATGCCGATCAGCTCGGCGATCTCGGTGTCGGCCGGCAGCGGCGCCCCAGGCTGCAGTCGGGTCAGCACATGTTCGGCCCCGGCCCGCACCAGCATCTGGCTGATCGCATCGATGTGCGGCAACGTCTGTTCGTAGAGGTCGATGAGCTTGTCGATGGCGATGCCGTAGCCGCGGACCTCATTGAAGGCGTCGATCAGCTTGGGTCGGGTAATGGTGGCCAGCGAGTCGGTCTCGTTGAGGCGGATGACACCGAGCGCCACCAGTCGCCGCATCGCCGGCGGGTCGCCGATCCGCCGCTCCGCTTCCGCACGTGGCATGGTCTCAGGCCGTTCGGTGGTCCAGTTACCGGCGATCGCGCTTTCCAATCCCAGGATGTCGCCGAGGTCCTTGCCCTGCTCCCAGGCGCCGATCATCTCTTTGACGTGCGCGATGGTGTAGCCGCGGTCGAGCATCGAGGTGATCAGCCGCAGCCGGGTCAGGTGGGTGTCGTTGTACAACGCGATCCGCCCGACACGTCGCGGCGGTGGGAGCAGATCCCGGTCCCGGTACACCCGCACGTTGCGGGTGGTGGTGCCGCCCAATCGGGCCAGGTCGTCGATCCGGTACTCCCGGGATGCCGTGTTGCCGCCCGGGTGGCGTACCACGATCTCGAAGAGCTGCGTGACCGCGGCCTCGACCACTTCGCGGGACTCGCGTCGCACCCGGCGCGGGAGCCGCCGCAGGTTCGCCAGCACCGCGGCGATGGACTCGGGCTTGGCGGGACGATCCGGTGTGCTCATGCCACCGCGTGGTAGTCGGACAGGCGGAAACTGCGCATCTGCCGAAGATACTGCGTTGCGAACCCCGGGTACATCGACGCGTTGAAGCCGTCCTCGGTCAGGTACCAGCTGCGACATCCCGACATCCAGGTCGTCTTGCCCAGCCGTCGCTGAATCTGCTCGTTGTGGCGGCGTTGCACAGCGTCACGCACGTCGAGGTAGCGCAGGCTTCCGCGGCGGATCGCGCCGACAGCACGCACCACGTAGTCGATCTGGCCTTCGACGTAGACCAGCAGCGAGTTGTGGCCCGGCCCTGAGTTCGGGCCGGTCATGAAGAACAGATTGGGGTAGCCGTGGGCCTGAATGCTCTTGAAGGCCTGACCGCCGCCGCTCCAGTCGCGGGCCAGCGACCGGCCGCCGAGTCCGGTGACCGGAAACGGCGGGCCGGTCAGGTGCACGTCGTAGCCGGTCGCGAACACGATGGCGTCCAGGTGGTGTTCCACGCCGTCGCTGGTGCGAATGCCCGACGGGCTGAGCGTGGCGATCGGCCAGGAGATGAGCTTGCAATTGTCGCGCTGTAGCGCCGGGTAGTAGTCGCTGGAGATCAGCATGCGCTTGCAGCCGGGGGTGAAGTCCGGGGTGAGCTGACGGCGCAGCCACGGATCTTTGACCGTCGCGCGCAGGTGCGCTTTGCCCAGTTGGGCGACCAGTCCGCTGAGCGGGGTGTTCCACACCAGTGCCGTGGCGCTGGCCTCATGACCCCAGAACAGGGTCTGGCGGGCAAGCTGTTGGGCCGCTGGGACTTTGGCGAACAACTCTTGCACCGCGGCCGGCATGGCCATGTCCAGTCGGGGAATCACCCACCCCGGCGTGCGCTGAAAGACCTTGACGAATCCTGCGCGCTCGACCAGCTCCGGGATGATCTGTACCGCGCTGGCACCGGTTCCGATGACCGCGACCTTCTTACCGGTGACGTCGTAGTCGTCATCCCAGCGAGCGCTGTGGATCTTGTGACCGGTGTAGCTCTCCAGGCCGCGCAGCGCCGGGAAGCTGGAGTCCGGCAGCGGCCCGGCCGCCAGCACCACTGTGCGGGCCCGAAATTTCTTGCGACCGGCCGCTACCGTCCACGCGCCGGTGCTCTCATCGAAAGCCAGTCCGGTGACCTCGGTGCCGAACCGAATACGGCGGCGCAGGTCGAACCGGTCGACCATATCCTCGATGTGCGCACAGATCTCGCCCGCCGAAGGGTAGGCCCGTGACCAGCCGGGGTTGGCAACGAAGGAAAACGAGTACAACAGCGACGGAATGTCGCACGCCGCACCGGGATAGCGGGTGTCGCGCCACGTCCCGCCCACCCGGTCGCTGCGCTCCAGAATGATGATCTCGCCCTCGCCGCCCAGGCCGGCTTCGGCCAGTTTGATCGCCGCGCCGATTCCGCTGAAGCCGGCGCCGACGATCAGTGTCTGGTAGGTGTGCCCGCCGGCCACGTCAGGCCGCCGGCTCGTGGGTGAGCTCCTTGAACCAGCTGGGGATGGGTTTGAGCAAACGCTTGGGATAGAACCCGGACAGCCATACCGCAGGGTTGGCCAGCAGGTGATAAGGGCTGTCGGGGTTGGCCATCCAGCCTGAGTAGCGTTTGACGACTTGGTAGGCCGGCACCCGCCGGGTGTGTTCGCCGCGTTCACCGAACTGGGTGAATCGCATGAGAGCGGCGTAGAGACGTTGCGGATCCAATCCCATACCGATCACCTCGTTGCGAATCCGGTTGAGCAGCGGGATCGAGATCAGGGCTCCCACGATCAGCGACGGGGAGGCGACGGTACCGACGAACTCGATGGCCAGCCGACGGGCATCGGCATGGCCGATCATCTCGAGCACCTCGAAATCAACGGCAATGTGGCGGGATTCGTCATTGTTGATCTTCTCGAACACCTGGTGACAGACCGGGTCTTCGACCTCGTCGAGCAAGAACTTGAGCAACGCTCCGTCGAGTGCGACTTCGAGCATCGGGATCACCGTGCCCAGCACCGACAGCGGCAGGTCGTCGGAGTAGTCGTCGAGCCATTGCATGGCCAGCCGGATGTTGACATTGGGTTCGGGCATTTCGCCGTCTTCGAGCATGCCCCAGCGCTTCATCAGCGCCAGCTCGGCGTTGGCGTGACGTTGCTCCTCGGCATGGAAGTAGCGGTATATCTCGGCCAGTGTCGCGGTGGGCGCCTTGCGTGCCATGGCCGCGAAGCCGCGGGCGCCGATGTTTTCGATCCAGCACAGGTCGGCCATGAACTTCTTGAGCTTGGGTTTCATCTCGGGGCGGATCAGCTCGGCTCCCGGCGCGTCCCAGTCGATATCGGCCAGCGCCCATTGCCGATTCTTGATCTTGGTGAGCATGACGTCCATGTCGAGAGCCATCGTGATCTCCTTAGTCGGACCTACCTGGCAATGCCGCACTGGCACGGAATGCCAGTCCGATGGTTCGGGTGAAGGTCTCCGGTGCGAAACGTTTGATGTTCCAGCCGATCTTGGCGTCCAGCTGGGGCATGCAGTAGAGGCCGCCGCGATCGTGGGTGTCCAGGCAGTCACGGGCGACCCGTTGCGCAGAGAGCCCGGTCCAGCGCATGAGTAGGTTCGCGGCCTCACTGGATTGAGAGGTGATCCGGCCGGATTCGACGATGTTGGTCTTCACGAAAGTCGGGCACAGCACCGTGACCCCGATACCGGTACCGGACAGCTCGGCGGCCAAGGTCTCCGACAGCGACAACACGCCGGCTTTGCTGACGTTGTAGGCGGCCATGTCGGGGGCGGCGCCGAACGACGCGGCGGAGGCGACGTTGATGATGCCGCGGGGCTGACGGGATTGCTCGGGGCTACCGTCCCGCAGGATCGGAGTGAAGACGTGGCAGCCGTGAATCGGGCCCCACAGGTTGATGCCCAGCGTCCAGTTCCAGTCCTCCAGGGCCATTAAGCCGATCGGCTGCCCGCCGGCGCCGACACCGGCGTTGTTGATCACCAGGGTGGGGGCGTGGCCGAACCAGGACTGCGCGGCGTCGGCCAGCGCGCTGACCTCGTCGATCGTTGAGACGTCGCAGTGCACGGCGGTGGCGCGACCGCCCGCGTTCTCGATGGCCTCGACGGTGCTGCGGGCGGCGTCATCGTCGATATCGCTGCAGACCACGGCGCTGCCGCGGCGGGCGAGTTCGATGGCGAACGCGGCTCCGATGCCGCTTCCGGCGCCGGTGACGACGGCGGAGGCCCCATGGCTGCGTTTCGGCGATCGGCCAAGGATCATGTGACTGAGTCAACAGCTAATGGTGCCATTAGTCAATGGCAATGTTTTGAGCCGGGCCCGCGTCGGTGGCGGCGCGAACCCGGCCCTGTCTCGTGCGGGCTGTGGTTGCCCGCAGCCCGCACGAAACGGTTGTGCGGTCCTGCTAGTTGAACATGCTGTCGAGCCAACCGAAGTCGAGCAGGCTGGCGGCCGCGGCTGCGTCGCCGGGGTCGACGTCCACGTCGGGCACCGGGATGGTCGAGGTCAACGCCTCGGCGATCTTGCCCGGCAGGATGTCGAACAGGTAGGCGAAGGTGCCGTTCTCGGTGAGCAGACCGGTCCACGGTGCGCGGGGAACGCCGCCGTCCTCATCCCACACGATGTAGCCGTTGAGCAGTGCGTCGAACGGGTCCTGAGCCACGTGGTCAGGGTTGTTGGTGAAGTTCTCCGCCAGCGCGAACTGGAAGCCGAGGAAGGGCTCCCACACCGACTTGGCGGCGCTCTTCCAGAAGCTGAAGTCGTCGAACAGGTCCTGCACGTTGGTCCAGACCTGGCTCATGTCGGTGCCGATTCCCATGATGCCGGTGATCTCTTCGCCATCGACCACGCGGTTGAACAGCGGCTGGAAGATGTACTGCGCGCCGAACACCATGTCCCAGTTGATCAGGTTCCAGGCGTGGGTGACGTCACCCTCCTTGAGGAAGTCGATGATCTCCGGGAGGGTGTTCTCCAGGCCACGGATCGGGCCGATGCCCGACCACATGCCCTCGATGCCATCCCATGACCCCTGCAGGCTGTCGTTCGCGACCTGGCCGTAGTAGCCGGACAGCTCGCCGATGGCGGAGAAGATCGGGTTCGGGCCGGAGAGCAGCTCCATGAGCGCGTCGAGATTCTCCGTGGTCGTCGCCGTGAGCTCGACTGCGGCGTGGTGGCTGGCCGAGGCGGCCGTCGGAGCGGTCGGCACGGCGATCAGGCCGGCGCCGGCTAGGGCGATCCCGGCGGCCAGGAGTCCGGTGGCCCGGGTGGTGGATACAGTGCCGGGATCGGTCGATCCTGCGGCCAGGGCGAGCTGCATTGCATCTCCTTATCGTGACCTCAACGTTTATGAGGTTTTTGTCATGCGGAACGCGGGTTGACATTAATCGCGACTTTAGATGCGAGGCAAGCCTAACCTAACGTTGTGTTGGACGTCACAGGTAGGGCAAGCCTAACCTTACTTCGAGCTTTGGTGTAGCGTCGCTCACCATGAGCGTTTCCGTCCCCGATGCCATCAACGTCGCTCTGCGAGAGATCCTGCGCGACGACCTGAACGTCGATCTCAACCGGGTGACGCCGGAGTCGCGCCTGGTCGACGACGTGGGCCTTGATTCGGTGGCGTTCGCGATCGGCATGGTGGCCATCGAGGACCGTCTCGGGGTGGCGCTGTCCGAGGAAGACCTGTTGACGTGCGACACAGTCGGGGATCTCGAGGCCGCCATCCGGGCGAAAGCCCCTGCCGACGCGTGAGCGTGCTGGCCGACGCCCTGACCCGGGCGATGACCGGGTCGGCGCATGACCTGGTGGTCTTCGACACCGACACGGGCGTATGGCAGCGCCATCCGTGGCAGCAGGTGCACGCCCGCGCCGAGAGTATCGCGGCCCGCATCCTCGACGGCGACGACGACGGGGCCGTGGGGCTGGTAGGCGAGCCGACCGCAGACATGGTCGCCGCCATCCAGGGCGCCTGGCTGGCCGGCCGTAGCCTGTCGATCCTGCCGGGACCGGTCCGCGGCGCGGACCCTGGGCAATGGGCGCAGGCCACGCTGGATCGCTTCCACGGCGTTGGGGTCAGCACGGTGCTCAGTCACGGTCCTGTGTTGGACCTGCTGGGGGCGGAGGAGGCCGGCCGCGCACTGGCGGTGGCTGATGTCGCAGCGGCGGCCGGCGCCGGACGCTCGGTCACACCGGTGACCGCGGACGCCGATATACCCGCGGTGTTGCAGGGCACCGCCGGGTCCACCGGCACCCCGCGCACCGCCCAGCTGTCACCGACCGCGGTGCTGGCGAACGTCTCCGGCTTGAGCAAGCATGTCGGTGTCGATCCGGCCGCCGATGTCGGCTGCAGCTGGCTGCCGCTCTATCACGACATGGGACTGACCTTCCTGCTCAGCGCGGCACTGACCGGCTCGGAACAGTGGCTGGCGCCGACGGCGGCCTTTGCCGCTTCGCCGTTTCGTTGGCTGAGCTGGTTGCACGACAGCCGGGCCACCATGACCGCCGCACCCAACTTCGCCTACAGCGTGATCGGCAAATACGCCCGGCGTGTCCCCGACGTGGACCTGAGTCGGCTGCGGGTCGCCATCAACGGCGGCGAACCGGTCGACTGCGAGGGACTGGAGCGATTCGTCACCGAGCTGGCCAAGTTCCGTCTGGACCCCGGTGCGCTGATGCCGTCCTACGGCTTGGCCGAGGCCACCTGCGCGGTGACGGCGCCGCGACCTGGCGCCGGCTTGGTGTACGACGAGGTGACCAACCCGGCCGGCGAGGACGCTGCGACCACCCGCCGACACGCGGTGCTCGGCGAGCCGATCCCCGGGATGCAGGTCCGGATCCGCCCGGTGGTCGACGACCACGAGGAGCTGCCGCAGCGCGAGGTCGGTGAGATCGAGATCCGCGGAACCTCAATGATGTCGGGCTACCTCGGCCAGCCGACGCTGGACCCGGACGCCTGGTTTGCCACCGGCGACCTCGGCTACCTCACCGACGCCGGCCTGGTGGTCTGCGGCCGGGCCAAAGAGATCATCTCAATCGCAGGTCGCAACGTTTTCCCGACCGAGATCGAACGGGTCGCGGCGCAGGTGCGTGGGGTCCGGGAGGGCGCGGTGGTGGCAGTCGGCACCGACGGGATCCGTCCGGGACTGGTGATCGCCGCGGAGTTCCGTGGCCGCGACGAAGCCGCAGCGCGTGCCGCCCTGATCTCCCGGGTGGCATCGCAGTGCGGGGTGGTGCCCGCAGAGGTGGTGTTCCTGGCACCGGGCGCACTGCCCCGGACGTCGTCGGGAAAGCTCCGGCGGCTGGATGTCAAACGCAACCTGGAGGCCTGAAGTGACCGACGTGACCGCCGGATCCGATATCGACAGCTACCGGGTCTTGCTGGATCAGGTCTTCGACCAGCAGGTAGTGGACTGGACCGCGGAAGCCGAAGCGACCGAGCGTTTCCCGCGCGCGCTGATCGAACACCTGGGGCGCAGTGGGGTGTTCGCGGAGAAGTGGAGTAACGGTCAGCATCCCGACGTCGCCAAGCTGGTGGCCCTGGCATTCAAACTGGGCCACCTGCGGTCGGCCGGCATCGGGGTCGGGGTGAGTCTGCACGATTCCGCCATCGCGGTATTGCGCCGATTCGGCCGATCGGAGTATCTGCAGAGCATCTGCGCGCAGGCCATCGCGGGCCAGGCGGTGCTCTGCATCGGCGCCTCGGAGGAGTCCGGCGGTTCGGACCTGCAGATCGTCGAGACCGAAGTTCGTTCGGCGCGAGATGGTTTCGAAGTGCGTGGCCGTAAGAAGTTTGTGTCCCTGTCGCCGATCGCCGACCACATCATCGTGGTGGCGCGCGGTGTGGACCATGACGCGAACAGCCGGCACGGCAACGTCCTGGTGATCGCGGTCCCGATTTCCCAGGTGCACGTCAACGAGCCCTATCGCAAGGTCGGTGCCGGGCCGCTGGACACCGCCGCGGTCGACATCGACACCTGGGTGCCCGCTGATGCGCTGATCGCCCGCCCGGGCACCGGGCTGGCCGCCATCTCCTGGGGGCTGGCGCATGAGCGCATGTCGATAGCTGGGCAGGTCGCGGCATCATCCCAGCTGGTGCTGGGGCTCACCCACGCCCGGATGATGCGACGCCGGCAGTTCGGCGCCACTCTGTTCGAACATCAGGCGTTGCGGATGCGGGTGGCCGACCTGCAGGCCCGGGTCGACATGCTTCGCCACGCGCTCAACGGCATTGCTGCCGACGGCCGGCTCGATCTGCGTGCGGCCGCGGCCATGAAGGTCACCGCGGCCCGGCTCGGTGAAGAGGTGTTCTCCGAGTGCATGCACATCTTCGGCGGCTCCGGCTACCTCGTCGATGAGACCCCGATCGGACGCTGGTGGCGGGACATGAAGCTGGCTCGCGTCGGCGGCGGCACCGACGAAGTGCTGTGGGAGTTGGTCGCGGCCGGCATGCGACCCGACTACGACGGCTATGCCGAGCTGTTCGAGAGTGGATCGTCCTCGGGGTAGCGCAGCACCCCGTAGAGCGCCATGCGGCGGTAACCCATGTCGTGCTCACCGAGAAAGGTCCCGCCCACATACTCGGCCAGCCTGCGCATCGCCGTGTTGCGGTACTCGGGCTCGAACATCATTCGCCGGCAATGCGGTTCGAGCTCGAACACGCTTTTCATGACGCGCGGGAGCAGGATCGCCGCGAACCCCCGATTGACCGCTGCGAGGTCGGCGACCGCCCCGTGCATACCCAGGTCGTAAGGGTGGGCGGCGTAGTACTTGGCGATGGAATCCTTTGACGCTCGGTACAATTCGATGTAGCCGCTGTCCTGCCCGTGCCGGCTGACGATCAAGGGGCGCGTGAAGCTGCCTTCGACCAAGGCGCTCAGGTAGGCGTGCCAGCGCTCCGGCGGCCAGGCGGACTCCCATGTCTCGGCCAGATGTGGCCGGTTCATCCACTCGGAGATCATCTCCGCGTCGCCGTCCGGGTCGGCGACCCGGATCGAGTAGGGAGCGGCGAGAACCGGGATCGGCGGTGCGGGAACGCGGCGAACGTCCTCGGGGACGTCCGTCAGTTCACGGTGCACAATGTTGGCGGCGTCTGTCATAACGAACGGTCAGCCTACCCCGAGCCCCCCTGCCAATAAGTGAGGGTAGGGTAACCTAGGTTCCACTTTGGCGGCGGGGCGCCGAGCTCCACTCCGCGGGGTGGGCCACCGTCGGCGAAAGGACCGGGATGGCGCGCGGCTTGCAGGGGGCGATTCTGCGGGGCTTCGGTGCTCGCGACCACACCGTAACGGTGCTCGAGACCGCCTGGATCGCTCCACATTGCATCCGGGTCTGGATGCATTCGTCCACCCTGTTCACCGACGCGGCCGTCGAACCCAGTGCCTGGCTGCGATTTTGGTTCCCGGACCCGGATGGATCGGACACCGAGTTCCAGCGCGCGTACACGATCGCCGAGGGCGACGCGGAGAGCGGACGCTTTGCGGTCGACATGGTGCTGCACGAACCAGCCGGGCCGGCCACCCGCTGGGCCCGCACCGTGGAACCCGGAGCCACCATCGCGGCGATGTCGCTGATGGGCTCGTCGCGCTTCGAGGTGCCCGATGCCGACGCCCAGCCCGCCGGCTACCTACTGATGGGCGACTCGGCGTCGATTCCGGGAATCAACGGAATCATCCGCACCGTCGCACCCGATGTACCGATCGAGCTCTACCTCGAACAGCACCACGACGACGATCTGTTGATCCCGTTGCAAGCGCACCCCCGGTTGCGGGTGCACTGGGTGCCCCGCCGTGACGCGGGCTCGCTGGCCGCGGCGATCGAGGCCCGGGACTGGTCGGACTGGTACGCCTGGGGCACGCCGGAAGCCGCGACGCTCAAGGCGCTGCGTACCCGGCTGCGCGACGAGTTCGGCTTCCCCAAATCCGAAATCCACGCGCAGGCCTACTGGACCGCCGGACGTGCCATGGGCACTCAGCGCGGGCCGGAGCCTGCGCCGTTGACGCTGCCGTCACCAGACAACACTGCGAGTGAGACGGCTGGGGAGCGCACAGCCAACGCAAAGGGAGCGTGGCGTGCGCAGGCCGCGGGTCGGCTGCTCGGTCCGCTGCGGGGGCCGCTGATTCTCTCCGGTGTCCTCCAGGCCCTGATCACGTTGCTGCAGTTAGCCCCGTTCGTGCTGCTGGTGGAGCTGGCCCGACTGTTGGTTGCCGGCGCCGACGAGTCACGGCTGTGGACGGTGGGAATCACCGCACTCTCGTTGCTGGGTTTGGGCACCTTGCTGGGCGCGGGGCTGACGCTGTGGCTGCACGTCGTCGACGCCCGCTTCGCGAGCGCGCTGCGGACCCGATTGCTGAGCAAGCTGTCCCGGCTGCCACTGGGCTGGTTCACCGCCCGCGGATCCGGCTCGATCAAGCAACTGGTCGCCGACGACACCCTGTCGCTGCATTACCTGGTCACCCATGCCATCCCGGACGCCGTCGCCGCCGTGGTGGCACCGGTCGCGGTGTTGGTCTACCTGTTCGTGGTGGACTGGCGGGTGGCACTGGTGCTGTTCGTGCCCGTGCTGGTCTACCTGGTGCTGATGTCGGTGATGATGACCCAATCCGGCCCCAAGATCAGCCAGGCGCAACGCTGGGCTGAGCGGATGAACGGCGAAGCCGGCACGTACCTCGAAGGTCAGCCGGTGATCCGGGTGTTCGGCGGGGCCACCGCCTCCGTCTTCCGCCGCCGCCTCGACGACTACATCAACTTTCTCGTGGACTGGCAGCGACCCTTCATCGGCAAGAAGACGCTGATGGATCTGGTCACCCGCCCGTCGACCTTCCTGTGGCTGATCATGCTGACCGGCACCCCCCTGATCATCTCCGGCCGAATGAACCCGGTGAACCTGCTGCCGTTCCTGTTGCTGGGCACCACTTTCGGCGCCCGACTGCTGGGTATCGGCCTGGGGGTCGGCGGTATTCGCGGCGGCATGCTGGCGGCACGGCGGCTACAGATCGCCCTGGACGAGCCCGAGCTCGCCGTCGAGCAGCACGATCCCACACCGGTAGACGCGCCTGGGACGGTGCGCTTCGAGGCAGTCACCTTCGGCTATCGCCCCGGTGTCCCGGTGATCCGCGACGTGTCGTTGACGCTGCGGCCGGGTACGGTGACCGCGCTGGTGGGCCCGTCGGGTTCGGGCAAGTCGACCCTGGCGGCACTGCTGGCCCGGTTCCACGACGTCGAGTCCGGATCGATATCGGTTGACGGTCACGACATCCGGTCGCTGACCGCCGACGAACTCTACCGCCGGGTGGGATTCGTCCTGCAGGAAACCCAACTGGTGCACGGTAGCGTGCGCGACAACATCGCGCTGGCGGTTCCGGATGCGACCGATGCGCAGGTGCAGGCCGCCGCCCGCGAAGCCCAAATCCATGACCGCATCTTGCGGCTGCCCGACGGCTACGACACCGTGCTCGGCGCCGCCGCCGCGCTTTCGGGCGGGGAACGCCAGCGGCTGACCATCGCCCGCGCCATCCTCGCTGACACGCCCGTGCTCATCCTGGACGAGGCCACCGCGTTCGCCGATCCAGAATCGGAATACCTGGTGCAGCAAGCGCTGAACCGGCTGACCCGGGATCGCACCGTGCTGGTGATCGCCCACCGGCTGCACACCATCACCGGCGCCGACCAGATCGTCGTGCTCGACCACGGGGGGATCGCCGAACAGGGCAGCCACGACCAATTGCTGGCAACCGGCGGTCGCTACCAGCAGTTGTGGCAGACCGGCCGCGCCGCGGTCACCGTCGGGGCGGAGGCCGGCCGGTGATCCGCACCCTGATCCAGCTGATTCCGCACGACCGCCGTGGCCGGATGTATGGCTACGCCGCGCTGACGGTGCTGTCGGTGGCGGTGCGGGCAGCGGGGACCGTGCTGCTGGTCCCGCTGGTGAGCGCGCTCTTCGCCAGCACGCCGAGTCAGGCGGTGGCCTGGCTGGGTTGGTTGACCGTGGCGACCGTCGCCGGTTGGCTGATCGACTTCGCCTGCGCACGAATCGGATTCGGCTTGGGATTCGCCGTCCTCGATCACACCCAGCACGACGTGGCCGACCGACTGCCGGGCATCCGGCTGGGCTGGTTCACGCCCGCCAACACCGCCGACGCGCGACAGGCGATCGCTGCCACCGGCCCCGAACTGGTGAGCCTGGTGGTCAACCTGCTGACCCCCCTAATCAGTGCGATCTTGCTGCCGCCGGCGATCGCACTGGCCCTGCTCGGGGTGTCCTGGCAGCTGGGTCTGGCCGCCCTGGGCGGGGTACCGCTGCTGCTGGGGGCGCTGTGGGCGTCCAACCGGCTCAGCGCCCGCGCGGACGCCGCGGCCGGCGACGCCAACACCGCTTTGACCGAACGAATCATCGAGTTCGCCCGCACCCAGCAGGCGCTGCGCGCGGCGCGACGCGTCGAACCCGAGCGCAGCACCGTCGGGCAGGCGCTGAGCGCCCAACACGGCGCGGCGATGCGGCTGTTACTCATGCAGATTCCGGGGCAATTGCTGTTCAGTCTGGCCAGCCAGGGCGCCCTGATCCTGCTCGCCGGCAGCACCACCGCGTTGACCGTGACCGGCACGCTCAGCGTTCCCGAGGCCATCGCCTTGATCGTGGTGGCGGTGCGCTACCTGGAACCGTTCACCTCCATCAGCGAACTGGCGCCCGCGCTGGAGTCGACGCGGGCCTCCCTCGAGCGGATCCGTGCTGTGCTCACCGCGCCGGAGGTGACGGTCGGCCCCGGTCATGCCCCCGAGGCCCCCGGCGCCACCCGAATCGAGTTCGACGATGTCACCTTCGGCTACGACTCCGCGGGCGCCCCGGTGCTCGACCGGGTGAGCTTCACCCTGCAGGCCGGCACCACCACGGCCATCGTCGGACCGTCCGGCTCGGGCAAGAGCACCATCTTGTCCCTGATCGCCGGGCTGCATGAGCCCACCGGTGGGCGGGTGTTGCTCGACGGGGCGGACGCCACCGAGTTGGACGCCGCGTCACGGCGCGCCGCCACCAGTGTGGTGTTCCAGCATCCGTACCTACTCGACGGCACGATCCGCGACAACATCCTGGTCGGAGACCCCGACGCCGATCAGGAAGCTTTCCAGCGGGCCGCCGCACTGGCCCGCGTCGACGAGCTGGTTGCCCGACTGCCCGACGGCGCCGAAACCCGGGTGGGTGAAGCCGGCGCGGCACTGTCTGGCGGGGAGCGCCAACGGGTCAGCATCGCCCGGGCGCTGCTCAAACCCGCACCGGTGCTGCTGGTCGACGAGGCGACCAGCGCACTGGACACCGAGAACGAGGCCGCGATCGTTGCCGCGTTGAGCTCCGAGCCGCGCCAGCGTACCCGGGTGATCGTCGCGCACCGGCTGGCCAGCATCTCCCAGGCCGACCGAGTGCTGTTCATCGACGACGGCCGCGTCATCGAAGACGGGACGATCGACGAATTGCGCGCGGCCGGTGGGCGTTTCGACGAGTTCTGGCGGCAGCAAAATGATGCCGCCGGATGGCAGATCCACGCCGGCTAGCACGCAACGGGCCACTTTAGTGCGATCATCGAAGGCGTGAACGCCGACGATGACCCCGAGGCCCGGATCCGGGAATTGGAACGCCCGGCGTCGGACTTCGCCGCGCCCGTGGAACTGACCTCCCCGTCGATCGGTACCGAGGGGCGCACGTTACCGCCGCGAGGCCGGGGGATCGCCGTCGTCGCGATTGCGGCGGCCCTCCTGATCGGCGTGGCCCTGGCCATGTTCCTGATCGTCGGAGGCCAGACGACTACGACGCAGGGGCATCCGACCGCTACTCGCGGTGCCGCGCCGGAACCGTCCACGGAGCCGGTCGAGGTTCCAGCGCCCGAACCAGCGCCCATTCCGGCGCCGCCGGTCGCAGCTTCGCCTGCTGTGCCGGCGCCGGACAGCAGCGTCACCCTCACCATCTCCGGGGCCGGGGAGAACAAGACCTTGGTCTGCGACGGCCGCTACGTGTCGGTGAGCGGGGTCAGCAACACCGTGGAACTCACCGGCCAGTGCGCCGGGCTGACGGTGTCGGGCATCGGCAACGTCATCACCGTCGAATCGACGCCCAAGATCACGGCATCCGGTCTCAACAACCGGGTCACCTACCGCTCCGGGAACCCGGACGTGAGCACCTCGGGGTTCGACAACGTCGTCGAGCGTGGCTAAGTCCGCGAACTCGGTTCAGCCGAGCTGGCGGACCAGCGCTTTCTTGTCGATCTTGCCGACCGCCGTGAACGGCAGCGCCGGCAGCGCCGTCAGCTGATCGATCCGGACGTGGGTGGCGACCCCACACTCGTCGAGGTGGCGGTTCAGCTCTGCCAGCGTCAACGGTGCTCCGTTGAACACCACTGCAGCGCAAACCTTTTCGCCCAAATATTGATCCGGTTGGCCGACCGCGGCAGCCGATCGAACCGCCGGATGGACCAGCAGGTGCGCCTCCAGTTCGTCGGCAGCGATGTTCTCGCCGGCGCGCACGATCACGTCCTTGATCCGCCCGGTCACCTCCAGGTAGCCGTCTGCCAGGCGGCGGACCCGGTCCCCGCTGCGGTAGAACCCATCCGGGCTGAAGGACCGCTCATTGGCCTCGGCCGCGTTGTAGTAGCCGTTGATCGTGTAAGGCCCGCGCACCATCAGCTCACCCTCGGATGTCTCGGTGCCGTCCTCGTCGACCACCCGCAACTCGTCGTCGGCGCACAACGGCCGGCCCTGGGTGGTGTCGAGCAACTCCGCCGAATCGCCTGGGCGGGTGTAGCAGAGCAACCCCTCGGCCATGCCGAACACCTGCTGCAGCCCAGGGGTCAGCGTCTCCCGAATCCGGCGGGCGTCGCCCGCGGCGAGCTTGGCGCCACCGACCTGCAGCAACCGCAGCGTCGTCGGCTTCTGCGGCTCCCAGTCGCAAGCCTGCGCCCACAGCGTGGCCAACGCCGGCACCAGCGCGGTGACCGTCACCCGGTGCCGGGCGATGGTGGCGAAGGCCGCCTCCGGGCTGGGGTCGGCACCGAAGACGGTGGCTGCGCCCACCGACATGGCGCCCAGCAAGCCGGGGCAGGCCAGCGGAAAATTGTGGGCGGCCGGTAACGCCGCGAGGTAGACGTCGTCGCAGGTCAGCTCGCACAGCTGAGCGCTGGCGGTGGCGTTGTAGACGTAGTCGTCATGGGTGCGGGGGATCAGCTTGGGCATACCGGTGGTCCCACCGGAGACCAGCAGCAGTGCCGGTGCGGCCGGATCGGGGGTGCCTCGCGGCGCGGGGGAGTCCTCGGGCGCCTCGTCGATGACGAGCCGCCGCAGCCCCAGTTCGGCGGCCATCGCCGGATAGTCGAATCCCGCAGTGGCATCAGGGATCACGATCCCGACGGCTTCGCTGACCACAGCCAGATGCCCGATCTCGGCAGCGCGGTGCCCGGGCAGGCACAGCACCGGGAGGGCACCTACCCGCAGCAGCCCGAACAGCGTGACAGCGAACGCGCAACTGTTGGGCAACTGCAGCAGCACCCGGTCACCGGCACCGACACCCAGCCGGTGCAGGCCCGCCGCTGCGCGATCGGCGGCCGCATCCAACTGCGCGTAGGACAGCGTCGCGTCTGTATCGATCACCGCCGGACGCTCGGGCCAGCGGGCCGCGCCGTCGTCGAGCAGCGACGCCAGCGGCCGCCCGCTCCAGTAGCCGGCCGCACGATAGGCGGCGGCCCGCTCGTCAGGAAACGGTACGAACCCGTGCATGTGTACTCCCTGGCTTGCCGACGACCGAACCTGGATAGAGTAGCTTCGAGAAATTAGGGCAGCCTAACGAAGGGTGGGGTCACGCCGTGGGGCCGGACGAGATACGCGCGCAGGTCGCTGACCTGCTCGGCGCCGACACCAACGCCGTCGATCCCGACGCGGACTTGGTCGGGCAGGGTCTGGATTCGATCCGGATGATGAGCCTGGCCGGTCGCTGGCGCAAGCAGGGCATCGACGTCGACTTCGCGGCACTGGCCGCTGACCCCCGTATCGCCGCCTGGCAGGAGCTGTTGGGCGACCGGGGCGCACCGGCGCCGGACACCGCACCCGCGGTCGACCCAGCCGATGCCTGCGCGCCCTTTCCGCTGGCACCCATGCAGCACGCCATGTGGGTGGGACGCGACGACGACGTCGCGCTCGGCGGGGTGGCCGGGCACCTGTATGTGGAGTTCGATGGGCGTGTTGTCGACCCGGACCGGTTGGCCACCGCCGCGGCCGCACTGGCCGCCCGCCACCCGATGCTGCGGGTGCAATTCTCACCCGACGGCACCCAGCACATCCGGCCCGATGCCGAACTGCCCGTCGCGGTGCAGGACCTGCGTGGCCTGGACGCCACGCAGGTGGCCCAGCGGCTGGACGCCACCCGGGTGGCGAAATCGCATCAGCAACTCGACGATGCGGTCTTCGAGCTCACCGTGTCGTTGCTGCCGGACGGCACCGCACGCTTGCACGTCGACCTGGACATGCAGGCCGCCGACGCCATGAGCTACCGCACCCTGATGGCGGATCTGGCCGCCGCCTACCGGGGGGAGACGCTGCCGGAGCTGGGCTACACCTACCGGCAGTACCGCCAGGCCACCGCCGACCGCCAACCGGATGAGAACCACCGCCAGTGGTGGGCGCAGCACATCCCCGACCTGCCCGACCCGCCCAAGCTGCCGCCGCCCGCCGGCGCCCCCACCGACCCGCGCCGCAGCACCCGGCGGTGGCACTGGCTGGACCCGGACACCCGCGACGCGCTGTTCGGTCAGGCCCGCGCCCACGGCGTCACCCCGGCCATGACCCTGGCCGCTTCGTTCTCCCACACCCTGGCCAGTTGGTCGGACGTACCGCGCTTCCTGCTCAATGTGCCGCTGTTCGGCCGCGAACCGTTGCACGACGACGTGGACCGGCTGGTCGGTGACTTCACCTCGTCGCTGCTGCTGGATGTGGATCTGAGCCAGGCCAGCACCGGCGTGCAGCGCGCGCACGCGGTGCAGGACGCCATGCGCACCGCGGCCGCACACGCGGACTACCCCGGCTTGGCGGTGCTGCGTGATCTGAGCCGCCACCGCGGCACGCAGGTGCTGGCACCGGTGGTGTTCACCAGCGCGCTGGGACTCGGGGAGTTGTTCGCCGATGAGGTCACCGCCGCGTTCGGCACCCCGGTCTGGATCATCTCTCAAGGCCCCCAGGTGCTGCTGGACGCGCAGGTCACCGAGTTCGACGGCGGCATCCTGGTGAACTGGGATGTGCGCGAGGACATGTTCGCGCCGGGCGTGATCGACGCCATGTTCGCCCACCATATCGCCGACCTGACTCGGCTGGCCGGCCGTGACGGCTGGGCGGAACCGGCGGCGGCAGCATTGCCCGCCGACCAGGCGCAGGTGCGCGAGTCGGTGAACGCGGGCACCGCCGAACCCAGCGGGGAAGCCCTGCAGGACGGGTTCTTTCGTCAGGCCGACCGCGATCCCGGGGCGGTCGCGCTGCTGCACGGTTCGGGGGAGCTGAGCTACGGCCGGCTACGTGATCAGGCGTTGGCGGTGGCCGCTGCGTTGCAGCAGCGTGGTGTGCGACCCGGTGACACCGTGGCGCTGCTGGGGCCCAAGGGGGCCGAGCAGATTCCGGCGTTGCTGGGCATCCTGGCCGCCGGTGCGGTCTATCTGCCGATCGCTGCCGATCAGCCGCCCGGCCGCCGAGAGCGGATCCTGACGCTGGGCGGTGCCGTGCTGGCCCTGGTGACCGGGGAGGCGTTGCCCGCGTTGGAGATTCCGGTGCTGGCGGTCTCCGATGCCGTGCAGCACTCCCGCCTGGCGGACCCGGTTCGCACCGCTCCGTTCGAGCTGGCCTACGTGGTGTTCACCTCCGGCTCCACCGGCGAGCCCAAGGGAGTCGAGGTCAGCCACGACGCCGCCATGAACACCATCGAAACCCTGAGCGCGCGTTTCGGATTCGCTCCGGGTGACCGCAGCCTGGCGCTGCTCACCTTGGATGCCGACATGTCGGTGCTCGATGTCTTCGCCATGCTGCGCGCCGGTGCGGCGATCGTGATGGTCGATGAAGCCGACCGGCGCAGTCCCGAGGTGTGGGCGCAGCTGGTGGCGCGGCACCGGGTCAGCGTGCTCAACCTGATGCCGGGGGCGCTGGAGATGTTGGCCGCCACCGGCGGGGAACTGTCGTCGGTGCGTGCGGTGTTGACCGGCGGCGACTGGGTGCGCCCCGAACTGGCGCGACGGTTTGCGGCACTGGCACCCGGGGTGCGCTTCGCCGGGCTGGGTGGCGCCACCGAGACCGCCATCCACGCCACGCTGTGCGAGGTCGAGGGTGACCCGCCGGCGCACTGGGCCGCGGTGCCCTACGGCATCCCGCTGCCCAACATCGCCTGCCGGGTCGTCGGCGCCGACGGAACCGACCGGCCGGACTGGGTGGCCGGCGAACTGTGGGTCACCGGGCGCGGCATCGCCTCGGGTTATCGCGGCCGGCCCGATCTGACCGCCGAGAAGTTCGTCGAGTACGACGGCCGAACCTGGTATCGCACCGGGGATCTGGCCCGCTACCTTCCCGACGGCACCCTGGAATTCGTCGGCCGCGCCGATCACCGGGTCAAGATCAGCGGCTATCGCATCGAACTCGGCGAGGTCGAATCCGCACTGCGCCGGCTGCCCGGGGTGGCCGAGGCGGTGGTGGTGGCGCTGACCGAGCCCGGTGGGCGTGAGGTGCTGGCGGCCGCCGTGCGCGCCGGCGATTCCGCGGTGAGCGTTGCCGGGTTGCAGGCCGAGCTGGCCGAGTCGCTGCCCGAGCACATGATTCCGCGCCAGCTGCACGTGGTTTCGGCGATTCCCTACACCGTCTCGGGCAAGATCGACCGGCGGGCGGTGACGGCGGAGCTGGCGGCGGCCGTGGCGGCCGGCGACGGCTACCGGGAGCCGG
Organism: Mycobacterium sp. UM_Kg27; assembly: GCF_000972905.1. Lineage (NCBI taxonomy): Bacteria > Bacillati > Actinomycetota > Actinomycetes > Mycobacteriales > Mycobacteriaceae > Mycobacterium > Mycobacterium sp. UM_Kg27. The sequence continues at coordinate 41,440 of NZ_JRMM01000008.1, read as the reverse complement.
CCGGTCCGCTGCAGCGCGCCCTTGCCGCGATCATCGCCGAGGTGCTCGGCGCCGCCCGGGTCGGAGCAGACGACGACTTCTTCGGCCTGGGCGGCGATTCGGTGCTGGCCACCGCCGCCGTGTCACGCATCCGCACCTGGCTGGACGTCCCGGGCGCGGTGGTCGCCGACATCTTCGCCGCCCGAACCGTCGCCGGGCTGGCTGCTCGGCTGGCAGCGGCCGAGGCCGATCCGGGCCGACTGGACGCGGTGGCCGAGGTGTATCTGGAAGTGGCGCAGCTCGATGCCGCCGAGGTGGCCGACGCCCTGGCCGATATCGACTGACTCACTTGCCAGTTCGTGACGAATCTAGTTAGTTGCTGGTGGCGCTTGGGCTTGGAAGGGTTGGTACCACCACCATTGGGCGCGTTCGCCGGTGGGTCCGGGGCAGGGGGCGACCGCTGGTGGCGAGGTTTTCGGTGTGCGGGCTAATGATGCGGGGTGGAGTTTGTGGCCGTCGGCGTCGGTGACGACGAGGCTGCTCGCTGGTCCGGTGATGGTGATGAGGCCGCGGTGGTGCAGCCGGTGGTGGTAGGGGCAGACCAGCACCAGGTTGTGCAGTTCGGTTTCGCCGCCGTCTTCCCAGTGCCGGATGTGGTGGGCGTGCAGTCCGCGGGTGGCCCCGCAGCCGGGGACCACGCAGCAGCGGTCGCGGTGCTCGAGGGCTCGGCGTAGCCGACGGTTGATGGTGCGGGTGGATCGACCACAACCGATCACTTGGCCCTCGCGTTCGAACCAGACTTCGCAGGTCGCGTCGCAGGTCAGGTACTGGCGCTCGGCATCGGATAACAGCGGGCCCAGGTGCAGAGCGCCGATCTGCTGCTCGACGTCGAGGTGCGCCACCACGGTGGTGTGCTGCCCGTGGGGGCGGCGGGCGGCCTCGGTGTCCCACCCTGCCTCGATCAGGGCCAGGAACGCGTCGGCGGTGTTTGGCAACGGTGGCCGCTGGGGTGCTGCGGCGTCGCTGTTGTCGTGATCGCGCTTCCATGCGGCGACGAGGCTATCGAGATGAGACCGCAGGGCGGCGTCGAACTTTGCCGCGTCGACGTGGTCGAGTTTGATGCGCCAACAGCTGCCATGTTCGTTGCTGGTTTTGGTGATCGCTCTCTGTGGTTCTGGGCGGGGCTCGGGGTCGGGTCGCGGTTCGAGCTTGACCGCGGTGCGCAGTTGGGTGACAGTGGCGACGCCGGCCAGCTGCGCGTAATGCTGGTCGGATCCGTCAGCGGCTTGCTGTGCGATCACGCCGACCTGGTCCAGTGAGAAGCGACCTTCGCGCATTCCCGCAGCGCAGCGGGGGAACTCGGCAAGCCGGTGCGCCACCGTCGCGATGGTGCCGGCGTTGCTCGGTGACACCCCGGTCTTCCAGGTCACCAGCGCTGTAATTGACCGTGCGCCGGTAGCGCCCCACAGTTCGCCGCGTTCGATCTCGGCGACGATCTCCACGATGCGGCCATCGATCGCGTTGCGCTGACCGGTCAACTCCGCCAACTCGTCAAACAGCACGTCAAGGTGCTGGGCAGGAGCCGCCTCCAAGGTGCTGGCCAAGGCGGTCGTTGACATGACTTCATCATCGCAGTGGGGTCTGACAAGTCCGGGCGGGCGCGGGGCCGGGTCGATGGTCATCCTGATTTCAACGCACCGCGAAATGGCACTTCCAGAAGCGCGTCGCGGATGGCCGAAGCGCTGCCGGCCAAGTCGACAGTCAGGAAACGGTACCGATGGCCTTGAATCGTGGCCGACTCATCGAGGTGCTGGCCGACCACTGGGTATAGCAGCACCCCATCGGCGGTGGTCGACAGCGCGTCCCGGCCGTGCTGCGATTGCACATAGGCATACAGCTGAAAGATGTGATTGCGGGCAATCCGGGCCTGGCCGTACTGGTTCGGCTTGAGCGCGTCGGCGAACTTCGTTTCGACGATGATTCTGCGGTCCGCGCTCTGCAGCACGGTGTCGGTCTTCATGATCGGCAGAACCCCGACGAGCCCGGCGGTGGCGTCGGTGATCGGCCAGTGATGCCGGGTTTCGCCCGGATCGACGGTCCATTCCGAGCCCAGGGCTGTCCGGTAGAAGCCCCGTACCGCGGCCTCGTAGAGCTGCCGAATCTCGGCGGCGTCGCGTTCGGGGTCGCGGGTGCTGGTTCTGCCGGCCTCTTCGGTGGGAACGGTCATCTCGAGCAGCAACCGTGCTGCGTCCAGAGCCTCGATGTCGTCTTGTTCGTTGCGGCCCAAGGTCAGTTGGGCCGCCTCGCGCGCGGTGGTCAATCTGGTGGACACCCCATACGTGGTGAGCACTCCGGCGAGTCGGTGTGCGCGGTGCTCCAGCGTCGCGTCGCTCACATGCCGGGCCGCCAGGATCAGCGCCGTCCACAACAGTTGGTTGCGCGGGTTATCCACCGACAGCTCGTCGTAGCGGCAGGCCACCCGGCCTTGGGCGAGGAGCCTTTTCGACTCGGTGCCCAGTAGATCGATTCGCCCGCGCACCCGGGTCAGCGTGGCGGCGCATTCCCGGTATTGGCGGCCCGGGCTGCGCTGCAGACGTCGTTCGACGGCGGTGACGAGGATCTCGGTGACCAGGTTGAACAGCTCATCAGGGGTGTCTTCGACGTCACGGTCCCGGAACAATTCATTGCGCTGGTAGAGCCGGGAGGCGTACAGCATCAGCAGCCACAGGTTGCGTACCGGGATTGCGGTGCTGCCGCTGACAACGACGCCCGGAGAGCTCATCGGGATCCGGTCAGCGCGGCGGACTCGGTGCTGACCCGTGCCGGGTCGTCGAACCAGTATTCGGCCAGCAGCGGGCGGATCTCCTGTTCGACCACCTGGCGGATCCAGCCGATGGCGTCGTCGACGGCGGTGTCGTGGGCCGGGGTGAAGAAGCTGTGCCCAATGCGGTATTGCTCGCCGAGCGATCGGTCCTCGGTGATGCGCTGGTTGAGCACGCCGACCCGTTCCGCCAAGGCTGCAAGTACGTCAGCACCGATCCCGTTGCGGCGCGATACCCATTGCCGCCACCGGTCGTTGAACTGCGGTGTGAGGTCGGCGAAAGCGAACCGCCGCCGCAATGCGAAGTCGACGATCGCCAGGGAGCGGTCCGCCAGGTTCATCGTGCCGATCACGTACAGGTTCTCCGGGATATAGATCGCGTCCTCGCCGGGTTTGCGGTAGGTCGGAGTCAACGCCTCGGTCGGGTTGCGTTTGTCGGCTTCCAGGAGGGTGAGCAGTTCACCGAAGATCTGCGCGAGGTTGCCCCGGTTGATCTCCTCGACCACCAGGACATGCTTGTTGCCGGGGGCGGCTGCAGCCTTCTTGATGATGTCGAGGAACAACCCATCGGCCAAGGTCAAGGTGCCGTCGCCGCTGGGCCGCCAACCGCGGACGAAATCCTCATAGGACAGCGTCGGGTGGAACTGCACCGCCTGCAGCAGATCGGCCGGCCCCTGCCCGATCAACGCACGAGCGAGGCGCTTGGCGAGCCACGTCTTTCCGGTTCCCGGCGGCCCCTGCAGGATCAGATTCTTCTTGCGTTCCAATGCGTCCAGATAACCGCGCAATGTCGACTCCGGCAGGAAACAGCCGTCATCGAGGATGTCGGCGACGGTGTAGGCCGGCCCGACCACAGTCTCCTCTTCGGTGGTGTCCTCCTCGCCCTCCTCGTCAACCTCGGGGGCGGTGTCGCCAAACCGGTCCGACCAGTACGGGGAGTTGCGGAACCGGTCGTAGTCTTGATCGGCGTCCTCGAAGGTGAACTCGATGAGAGCCCGCGCCTCCCAACCGGCCGGCTGAACCCGCCACACTGTGCGCTGATTGGTGTAGAAGTACCACTCCCGCACTGATTCGACAGGATCCCACGCGACGTCGACGGCGTGCCCGTCGCCGTGATTTCCGGTGATGGTCCCGGTGGCTTTGATCGCCATCACCGATACCCGGTTGCCCTTCGGATCGAAGGGCAGATCATGCTTACGGGTGAACGCCGCCTTGATCGCGATGCGGTCGCCGGCCTTCATCATCTTCACCAGATCGACGTACTTGTTCGGGTTGCCATTGACCCACTGACCCTCGCTGACGAACCGGTCGGTTTGGTCAGTGTCTGCTCCGTCGTGCCCCGCGGTGCCGCCGTAGAACGCGCCGACGAACCAGTAGTTCGGCAGCTTGTCGAGATCGGCGACCGATGCGGTGCTCGACCGCTTCTTTGGGACGTAGGCGAGGTAGGCCGGGATCTCCTGCAGCGCGGCCTCGGGGATCTCGACCGGGTGATCCTGCAGCAACTGGTCGCCGAGATCGGTGATCCGCGAATGACCGTTGCGCACCTTGTGCACCGCTGTTGCTCGCGTCAAGAACGACAACGCCCAGCCCACCCGGTTCTCGGCCTGCGCCTGACCGGAGTTCAGCGTGACCGCGCGCTGGGCCACGGAGAGCCCCACGCGGCTGATCACGGCCGCAAAAATATCGCTGGTCTTCCAGATCTGTCCGTCGCTGAGCACCTCGAGCACTGGCCGCATGAACTTTGGCCACGGTGGGACCTCAACGGCGCTGTCGGGGTTCGTCATCTCTGCCATGCTCACGCCGTCACCTGCAGCCCCTTGTAGATAGTCGGCACCAGCGCACCCATCAGCTTCTGCTTGATCTCGGGACTGACTCGTTGGCCTGCGTCATTGGATAGCTCTGCTCCTGGTTATTCACGGGTCCTGTGGAAATTACCGCGACCTGGCAACATCCGAGCGCCGAACGCGCTGGCGCGGTAGTCCCATCGTGGGACGCGCGGTGAGCTCGCTGGAAGGAAACAGGTCAGCTGAACCCCGCGATAAGGGCTGGTGGAGCGCGGTCACGGTGTGCCAGCATCGGTGATATGAAAGCGCGCCGATCGCTCCTGTTGCTCGGTGTTCCGGTGGCGATGGCCTTGGCCACGCTGCCCAGCGCACCGGTCGTCGTTCCCGCCGCCTCCGCTGCCGGCTGTCCCGACATCGAGGTGACCTTCGCTCGTGGCACCGCGGAGGCGCCAGGTGTCGGCGAAGTCGGCCAGAAATTCATCGACGCGTTGCGCTCGCAGGTCGGCGGGCGGTCCGTCGGGGTGTATGCGGTCAATTACCCCGCAGGCGAGGACTGGCCGCCATCGGCGTCCGACGGCGCCGGTGACGCGAACGCGCACGTGCAATCCATGGTGGCGACCTGTCCCGACACCAAACTGGTACTCGGCGGCTATTCGCAAGGAGCGATGGTCATCGATCTGATCACCATTGCGCGGGCATCGGTGGCGGGCTTCAACGCCGCGACCTTGTCGGCGGAGGAGGCCGAACACGTGGCTGCCGTCGCGGTTTTCGGCAATCCCACCGACCGGTACCTGGGTGGACCGGTCAGCGAGATCAGCCCCTGGTACGGCGCGAAGGCCATCGATCTGTGTGCAGACGGCGATCCGATCTGCACGCCGGGAGCCCTGGCGCTGCCTTCACACGACGAGATGTTCTCCGCGCCGCACCTGTCTTACGCGCAGTCGCCGATGCCGGCTCAGGCCGCGACGTTCGTGGCGAGCCATCTCTGACGCCGCGGTTATTCGACCACCTCGGAGGCCCAGTACTCACGCAGGCTGGCGATCCGCGCACCGGCGAATTCCAGGATGGCGACTTCCCGCATCCGCTTACGCACGTGCTGGATACGGTCGTCGAACGTCGCCTCCCACTCGGCGATCACCGTGGTGCCGTCGGTGGCGGTGTAGAGGTTGAGTAACCGGGCATCGATGTTGGCCTGGCCCTCGACGACCTTGTGCTGCCAATAGTCGCGGATTCCGGCGCGGGTGCGGATCGGTTCGCCCAGCACCCGCTCGTGGTAGGTGGCGTCGTCGGTGAAGATCGTGACGATGAGCTCGGGGTCCTGTTGCCTCCAGGCTCGCAGGTAGGTATCGATCGTGGTGCGGACGTCCATCAGGGCAGTCTGGCCCAGGGCGCGGCCCCGCCTTCGCCGAACGTGCATTCCGTGCCAGGAACCGCGCAGAAAACCGGCCTCCGTGCAGCCTGGTGCGGCGCAAGGGCTGGGACAGGCCCACCGACGCCCGGATTTCCGGCCCGCCGCCGGTAGGGGTAACCTGACGCAGGGAAATTAGGGCAGCCTTTACTAATACTTGCGAGGGGATCGGATGGCCGTCGACGACACCTCGGCCGTCGCGCAGTTCCCCTCCTGGATGGGCCGCTTTCCCGGCCCCGGCGCCCCCACGCTGGTCTTCCCGCACGCCGGCGGAACCGCGGTCAACTACCGCCCGCTGGCGCTGGCCCTGGCCGCCGGTGCCGACACCTACGTCATGCAGTATCCGCAGCGTGCCGACCGTTTCCGTGAGCCGGCCGCCGAAACCCTGCCGGAGTTGGCCCGCAGCCTGTTCGACGCCGCGCCCTGGCATCAGCTCGGGCCGCTGCGCCTGTTCGGCCACAGCATGGGCGCGCTGGTCGCATTCGAATTCGCCCGGCTGGCCGAAAGCCGCGGCATCGAGATCCAGCGGCTGTGGGCCTCAGCCGCCCCCGCTCCCGGCGTGGTGGCCGGGCTGCGCAAGGTGCCCACGGGGGATGCCGACCTGCGCGCCGAACTCGCCCAGCTGGGCGGAACCGACCCGCGAATCCTGGCCGATGAGGAGTTCCTCACCCTGCTGCTGACCCCGGTGCGCTCGGATTACCTGGCGTTCAACCGTTACCAGTGCGCTCCTGACACCACCATCGGCGCCGACATCACCGTGCTGGGTGGCCGCTCCGACGACCGGGTCGGCGCCGACCTGCTGGAGCGCTGGGCCGAGCACACCACCGGCGCCTGGTCGATGTCGCTGTACGACGGCGGGCACTTCTATCACTACGACCACATCGAGACCCTGGCGAAGCGGATCATCGCCGATGAATGATCGGCGCCAGGATCCGGTCGTCATCACCGGCCTCGGCGTCGAGGCGCCCGGTGGCATCGACACCGCCGAGCAGTACTGGTCACTGCTGGCCGACGGCCGCGAGGCCCTGAGTCCCCTTCCCGAGGACCGGGACTGGGCGGTGCGCGAACTCATCGAGGGATCGCACCGCGACGGGTTCAAACCGATCTGCAACGCCGGCGGATTCCTCTCCGGCGCTGCCGAATTCGATCCCGGATTCTTCGGTATCGCACCGCGCGAGGCCGTCGCGATGGACCCGCAGCAGCGGGTGGCACTGCGGGTGGCCTGGCGCGCCCTGGAAGACGCCGGCATCAACCCTGACGAACTCACCGGCCACGACGCCGGCGTGTATCTGGGTGCCTCGGTCACCGGCTACGGCCCGGACATGGCGCAGTTCAGCGCGCACAGCGGTCACCTGCTGCCCGGCACCGCACTGTCGGTGATCTCCGGCCGGATCGCCTACACCCTGGGCCTGGCCGGCCCGGCGATCACCGTCGACACCTCTTGTTCGTCGGCGCTGTCCGCGTTGCACCTGGCGGTGCAGGCGATCCAGACCGGTGACACCGATATGGCACTCGCCGGTGGGGTGTGCGTGATGGGCTCGCCCGGCTTCTTCGTGGAGTTCTCCAAGCAGCACGCCCTCTCCGACGACGGTCATTGTCGGCCCTACAGTGCCGCCGCCACCGGAACGGTGTGGGCTGAAGGTGCGGGAATCTTTGTGCTGCAACGAAAGTCGGCTGCGTTACGCGACCGTCGCCATATCTACGGCGAGATCATGGCCAGCCGGCTCAACCAGGACGGTCACACCCCCGGTCTGCTCACCCCCAGCGAAGCGGCCCAGCAGCGCCTGTTCCGGCGCGCTTTGGCCGACGCCGGCGTACATCCCAGCCAAGTCGGGATGATCGAGGGCCACGGAACCGGAACCCGGGTCGGTGACCCGGTAGAGCTGCGCTCGCTGATCAGTGTTTACGGCACCGACACGACGGCCGGCATCGGACCCCGGCTGGGCTCGGTCAAATCCAACATCGGGCATACCCAGGCCGCGGCCGGGGCGCTCGGGTTGACCAAGGTGCTGCTGGCCGCCGAGCACCAGGCGATCCCGCCCACCCTGCATGTGCGCGACGGCTGGCACGACGGCATCGACTGGGACGGTCACGGAATCGCGCTGGCCGAGACCATCACCCCCTGGCCGGCGAGTAACGGCCGCCGGATCGGCTCGGTGTCGGCGTTCGGGATGAGCGGCACCAACGCGCATCTGATCGTCGGGGTGGACGACGTTTCCGGGGTCGCCTCGTGCTGAACAACCACCCGACCACGCTGCCCGACGCCCGGATCCCCGTGCTGATCTCGGCACACGCCCGCGACCTGGTGGCTGCCGAGGCCGGCGCCCTGGCGCGCTACCTGCACACCCACCCGGCGGGGGTCCCAGCGGTATCCCAGACCCTGCGGGCAACCCGCCCGGTGCGCCGCTACCGCGCGGTGATCCGCGCCCGTGACGCCGCCGAGCTCCTCGCGGGCCTCGAGGCTCTCTACCGCGGCGTCGAACACCCGCTGGTGGCCCAGTCGCATCAACCCGAGGCCGCGCGCACCGCTTTCGTGTTTCCCGGCCAGGGGAATCAATGGCCGGGCATGGGAGCCGAACTGCTCGGCGTCGCGGCATACCGCGCTGAGGCGGACCGCTGCCATGAGGCCTTCCTGCGCGCCGGTCACGCCTCGCCGCTGAGCTATCTGCGCGGCATGGAGGACAGCGATCCCGTGGTGGTCCAAGCCGCCCAATTCACCCACGCCGCGGCGCTGGCCGCCACCTGGCGGCATTTCGGTGTGCTGCCCGACATCACCGTCGGCCACAGCCTGGGCGAGGTGGCCGCCGCCTACATCGCCGGCCTGGTGGACTTGGACGCCGCCGTGGCGGTGGTGGCCGCGCGGGCGCAGCTGACCGACCTGCTGGCCGCCAACGCACCGGTCCGATTCGGCATGGCGATGCTCGCCCTGAACGCCGACGCCGCCGCTGACCTCATCGCCGCCACCTCCGACTGGCTGGAGCTCTCGGTGGTCAACGGCCCCGAGTCCGTGGTCGTGTCCGGCGAATGGTCGGCCATACAGCAGATTCTGGAAGCCGCCGGCCGGCGTGGCGTGTTCGCTCGCGAACTGCCGGTGCGCTACCCGGCGCACACCAGCGCCCTGGAGCCGCTGCGAGACCAGCTGACCGAGCAGCTTCCCGATGCGCAATTCCACAGCGCTCCGGTGGAATTCATCGGATCGGTGTACGGCGGGCCGATCCCGCCCGGCACTACGTTCCGGCAGTACTGGTTCGACAATCTGCGCAGGCAGGTCCGGTTCGACTTGGCCGCCGCTGCCGCGGTGGCGCGCGGTGTCACGACGTTCATCGAGATGTCGGCACACCCGACCCTGCTGGTGGCGCTCGGCGACTCCGTGGGTGCCGCCCAGGTGCTGGGCAGCGCCGACCGTGACCAGCCGGCCAATGAGGCGCTGGCAGCCAACGTCGCCGCGGCGGCGATCGCCGACCCCGGCTACCGCTGGCGCGATTTCGCCCCGGCGCAAACTTCCGCGCCGCTGCGGCACTTCCCGCACGCACCGATGCACACCAACCGGCTGTGGGCCGGCGCGGAGACGTCGGTGCCGCGCCATCGGATGCCGGTGGTCATGACCGAAAGCTGGCTGCCGGTCACCGAGCCGCAACAGCGGCCCGCGCGGATAGCCGTCGTCGACTATGCCGGGCAATCGGGTGAACTGACCGCGCAACTGGCGGCGGAACTGGATGCCCTGGACGCCGAAGTGGTCGACCCCGCCGACGCCGAATTCCTGGTTCTGGTGGCTCCGCTCGCCGATGCGGTCGACATCGCCACCGCAACAACCGAGTTCGCCGGGTACGCCGCCAGCCAGACCGTGGTTCAGCCGGGACCGAACTGCCGCCGGGTATGGCTGGTGACCCGCGGCGCTGAGCAACTTGCCGGTGATCCGTCGCCGCGGCCAGGTGCAGCCGCCCTGGCCGCGCTGCACCGCAGCATCGGATTCGACTACCCCGATCACACGTTCGCCCATCTGGACCTGCCGGTGCAGCCCACCGCTGCAGACCTGCGAGCCGCCGGTGCCGCACTGTGGCTGACCGACACCGAGGTCGCGGTGCGTGCGGGGAGCCTGGCGACCCGCCGATTCGTCGAGTCCAGGGCCGCCGCAACCGTGCCGACGGTCCCGGAGACCGTGGTGATCAGCGGCGGAACCGGTGCGATCGGATTGGCCTATGCGGCGTTCTGCGCCGAACACGGCGCCCGCGACATCGTCCTGCTCAGCCGCAGTGGGGCCAGCGATGCGAGTACGCCGCAGTTGGATGCGCTGCGTGCGCGTACCGGGGCGCGTATCACCGTGATCCGCTGCGACATCACCGATGACGCCGCGGTCGCGGCGGTCGTTGCGCAATATCGACCGGCACGGGCGGGACTGCTGGTGCATACGGCGTCGGCCGAGGCCGTGGCCAGGTCGAAGGTGACCGCTGCGGCAGTCCGGGACGCGTTCGGCGCCAAGGTGATCGGACTGGGCAACCTGGCACGGCATTGGCCGCTGGACGCCGGCGCACGCGTGTTGGTCTGTTCCTCGGTGCTGGCGCTGTGGGGCGGGTTGGGACACGGACTCTACGCGGCGGCCAACCGGATGGCTGACACGCTGGTGGGACAGCTTCGGGCGCAGGGCTTGGGCGCCACCTCCATCCGCTGGGGGCTGTGGCGCAGCGTGGCCGTGGTCAGCGGCGAGGAGAAGGACCGGATCGCCCGAACCGGCCTCACGCCGATGGCCCCGGAAGCCGCTATCGCCGCCGGACTTCTTGCCGCGCCGCACGACCCGGCGATCCTGGCCGCCGATTTCGATCGACTGGCGGTGTTCTTCGACAGCCAGGGCGTGCCCTCGCCCTTCGACGCAGCACTGACCGGCGCAACGGTGGACGGCCAGGCCGACCGCCCGATCGGCGAGGTGGTGGCCGACGAACTGGTGACGGTGCTCGGCTTGGAAGGCCCCGACGACATCGACATGCACCGGGCGCTGGTCGACCTCGGCCTGGATTCACTGCTTGCGCTGGACCTGCGCAAGCGCTTGGGGCGGGCCACCGGTTTACGAGTGGCGCTCGGTCCACTGCTGGCCGGAATGACCGGAGCTCAGCTGACGGCGACGCTGACCGATGACGCAGCACCGGCCGCGGCTACGGAAAGGACTGTGTTCACCCATGACTGACACCGGCGGTTTAGCGAGGCTCGACGAAGGAGAGGCGAAGCTGGAATCGCCGCAGGGCACCGTCGAACAGGCGACCGACGCCAACGAGCTGCGGCTGGAACTGCTGCGCCGCAGACTCGCCGAACGGGGTCTGGCCACTGCATCTTCGGAGCCGCAGTCCGGGCCGGGCAACGGGTCTGCGCCGCCGGCCATGAGCGACGGACAGCGCCGTATGTGGTTCGTGCAGGCGCTCGACCCGGACGGCGCCCTGGCCAATATTTCGGTCTCCTACCGTCTCACCGGCCCGCTGGACGGCACCCGATTGCGGGCCGCGCTGGCCGCGGTGGCGGCGCGCCACCCCGTGTTGCGCACCGTCTATTCCGTCGATGACGCGGGCGAACCGCACCCGGTGATCTCCGAGGTCACGCCCGGCTTTGCCACACACGACCTGTCCGACCTCGCCGAACAGGCCCGCGCGCTGCGCCTGGAAGTCCTGGCTCAGCGCGAATTCGCCACCCCGTTCCGGCTGGATTCCGATGCCCCGCTGCGACTCACCCTGGTCCGGGTCGCACCGGACGGACACATCCTGCTGCTGGTGGCCCACCACATAGCCTGGGACGACGACTCCTGGGCGGTCTTCTTCGCCGACCTCACGGCCGCCTATGCCGACCCCGATCAGTTCGCCACCCGCGCCCCCGTACCGCACCCCACCGTTGCGGCCGGCTCGGGCCAGGACGCCGAGCTGACCTACTGGCGCACCCTGCTGGCCGACCCGCCGGACCCGCTGGAACTGCCCGGCCCGCACGGCTCGGCGATACCCAGCACGTTGCGCGCCGGACTGTGTACCCGCACCCTGCCGGCGGAGTTGATGTCCGACATAACCGAGCTGGCCCGCAGCAACGGCGCGACGCCCTACATGGTGATCGCCGCGGCCCTGTCCGCCCTGATCCACCGCTACACGGCCACCGATGACTTCCTCATCGCCTCACCGGTGCTCAACCGCACCGCCGGCACCGAAGGAGCCATCGGTTACTTCGGCAACACCGTGGTGCTGCGCGCGAAAGTGGACGCCGCCACCCGATTCAGCGAACTGCTGACGCACACCCGCGACGCTGCCCTGGGGGCGTTCGGAAACCAGGGCATCAACCTCGACCGGGTGGTGCGCGAACTCAACCCGGATCGCCGGCACGGGGGTGTGGAACGACTCACTCGGCTCAGCTTCGGTTTCCGCTCGGCCCAAGGGGGCGGCTTCCAGCCGGACGGGATCACCTGCAGCCGAGCCGATTACCGCGGCAAGGTCGCCCAGCTGCCGCTGGGAATCATGGTGGAGGCCGGGCCGGACGGCGCGCTGATCGAGGCCGAGTACCTGCACGACGTGCTCGACGAGGCGTTGGTGGAGCAGTTGCTGCGCCACTTGGTGCAGCTGTTGTCCGCCGCCGTGGCACAGCCGCAGACAACCGTCGGCGAGCTGGACATGCTCGGCGATGACGACCGGGCCTGGTTGGACGCGATCTCTCGCGGACCCGACTTCGTCCCGCCACCGGGGGCGCCGGCCACCCTGGGCGCGCTGGTGGCCGACCGGGCCGCGGCCACCCCGAACGCGATCGCCGTTGTCGACGATCACGGCCGGTACACCTACGCCGAGATCAACGCGCGCGCCAACCGGATCGCACACCACCTGATCGCCGCGGGCATCGGCACCGAAGACAAGGTCGCGGTGCTGTTCGGCCGTTCGACCGATCTGGTGGTCACCGCCCTGGGTATCGCCAAAGCCGGCGCGGCCTACGTTCCCGTCGACCCCGAGTATCCGCTGGATCGCATCGAATTCATCCTCGGTGACGCTCGACCGTCGATCGTGCTGCGGGAACCGCTGACCGAAGACGAGCTGGCCGGCCGGCCCGACACCGACCCGACCGACGCCGACCGGGTACGCCCGCTGCGTCCGGAGAATCTGGCCTACCTCATCTACACGTCGGGTTCGACAGGATTGCCCAAGGGGGTCGAGGTCTCCCACGCCCCGATCACCGAGTACCTGGTCTGGTTCGGCGGCGAGTACGGAATCGACGACACCGACGTCCTGCTGCAGGTCGCATCACCGAGCTTCGACGTGTCGGTCGGTGAACTGTTCGGAACCCTGGGAAGCGGTGCCCGGCTGGTGATTCCGCGCCCGGATGGTCTGCGCGACATCGGCTACCTGACCGACCTGCTGCAGCGCGAAGGCGTCACCGCCATGCACTTCGTGCCGTCGCTGCTCGGCCTGTTCCTGTCGCTGCCCGGCGTGAACCAATGGCGCACCCTGAGGCGCATCCCGATCGGTGGCGAACCGTTGCCGGGCGAACTCGCGGACAAGTTCCACGCCACCTTCGACGCCCTGCTGCACAACTTCTACGGCCCCACCGAGACCGTGGTGAACTCGTCCCGACACAAGGTGGAAGGCCCGCAGGGCAACCGGATCGTGCCGATCGGCAGCCCGAACATCAACACCACCATGTGGCTGCTCGACGACGCGCTGCAACCGGTCCCGGTTGGGGTGATCGGCGAGATCTACATCGGCGGAACACATATGGCCCGCGGCTACTTCGACCGCTCCGGTCTGACCGCCGAGCGTTTCGTCGCCGATCCGTGGACGCCCGGCCAGCGGCTGTATCGCACCGGTGATCTTGCCCGCCGCAATACCGCCGGCGAGCTGGAATTCATCGGCCGCGCCGACGACCAGGTCAAGGTCCGCGGCTTCCGGATCGAGCTCGGCGAGGTGGCCTCGGCCATCTCGGTGGATCCCAGCGTCGGCCAGTGCGTGGTCGTGGTTTCGGACCTTCCCGGGTTGGGCCGCAGCCTGGTCGCCTACCTGACCCCCGCCGGCCCGGGCGCCGGAGAAGACACCGTCGAGATCCCGCGGATCCGGGCCCGCGTGGCCGCGGCATTGCCGGAATACATGGCGCCGGCGGCCTACGTGGTGGTCGACGACATCCCGATCACAGCGCACGGCAAGATCGACCGGGCCGCGCTGCCCGACCCGCACCCGATGGAGAGCACCCCGTACCGGGAGCCGCAGACCGACACCGAACACGTGGTGGCGCAACTGTTCGCGCAACTGCTCTCCCGCGACCAGGTGGGTGCCGACGACTCGTTCTTCGACCTCGGCGGTCACTCGCTGCTGGCCACCAAACTGGTCGCGGCGATCCGCGCCCGCTGCGAGGTGGAGATCGGCATCCGGGAGATCTTCGAGGCCAGCACGGTGGCCCGGCTGGCCGCCGCGATCGACCGGGCCCCGGCCGCGCAACCCGGCGAGAACGGGGCCGGTCGACCGCCGCTGGTTGCCGTACCGCGCTCCGGCAACCTTCCGGTCTCGGCGTCGCAGCTGCGAACCTGGTTCGCCTACCGACTGGACCCGGGTGCCACCGGCGACAACATTCCGCTGACGGCCCGGCTCACCGGCCCCTGTGACACAGCCGCCCTGACCGCCGCCATCGGTGACATGGTGGGCCGCCACGACAGCCTGCGCACCACATTCCGCGAGATCGACGGGTTGCCACATCAGGTGATCAACGCCGGCGCAGCGGTGCCGGTGACCGAACTGCACTGCCCCGAAACCGATCCGGGTGCGGTCACAACATGGACGCGGGCCCGACTCGACGAGCAGCGCAGCATCGCGTTCGACCTGGAACGGGATTGGCCGATCCGGGCGGCGCTGCTGCACCTGCCCGGCGACGAACGGGTGCTGTCCCTGGTGGTGCACCACATCGCCGCCGACCACTGGTCGGTCGAGGTGCTCTTCACCGACCTGCTGATCGCCTACCGGTCCCGCGCCGCCGGCTCCCCCCCGGCATGGGAGCCGCCGGCGTTGCAGTACGCGGACTTCGCGCACTGGCAGGGCGAGTTGCTGCGCGACGAGTCCGGTCTGATCGAGGCGCAACGCCGTTACTGGATCGAGCAACTGGCCGGGCTGGCCGACGACACCGGGCCGCGGCCGGACTTTCCGCGGCCCGCCACCGCGAACGGCTCCGGCGACTCGGTCGCCTTCACCGTCCCCCCGCAGGTGCGAGCAGGGCTTGCGGCGCTGGCCCGCGAGACCGGCGCCACCGAGTTCATGGTGGTGCAGTCCGCGGTCGCGATACTGCTGCACCTGGCCGGCAGCGGCGACGACATCCCGCTCGGGGTGCCGATCGCCGGACGCACCGACAACGCACTGGACAACCTGGTCGGGTTCTTCGTCAACATCGTGGTTCTGCGAAACCGGTTGTCCGGCAACCCGACACTGCGCCAGGTGGTGGCCCGGGCGCGGGAAACCGCACTGGGTGCCTACGCGCATGCCGACCTGCCGTTCGACCGGCTGGTGGAGGCGCTCAACCCGGTCCGCACGCTGTCGCGCAACCCGCTGTTCCAGGTGGTGGTCCACGTCCGTGAGGCGGCCGACGTCACCCACGTCATCGACAGTGGGCGCAACGACGTTGAAGGCGACCTGGTATTCCGCACCGTGATGCCCACATTCGACATCGCGCACGCCGACCTGTCGGTGAATCTGTTCACCTCAACCGGCGACGACGGCGCCGGTTATGACGGGCATCTGATCTACCGCACCGACCTGTATGAGCGCGCCACCGTGCAGCGACTGGGCGACTGGCTTGGCCGGGTGCTGGCAACCATGGCGGCCGACCCGGGACGGGCGCTGCGCGACATCAGCCTGATCGACGACGAGCAGCGCGAGCGCATCCTGCAGCAGTGGAGCCGCGGTGCCGAGATTCCGGCGGACGACCCACAAACGATCGCCGACGTGCTGGCCCCCAGCCGCGGCTTCGACGGTGTCGCCGTGCGCTGCGCCGGAGCCGAGCTCACCTACCGGCAGCTACATGCCCGCTCCGACCGGCTTGCCGAACTGTTGATCGGCGCCGGCGTGAAACCCGGAACCCTGGTGGGCCTGTCGGTGCGCCGTGACCTGGATCTGCCAGTCGCGTTGGTGGGCATCATGAAGGCTGGCGCCGGCTACTTCCCGCTGGACCCGAGCTATCCGCGTCAGCGCCTCGAGTTCATGATCGAGGACGTTTTCGCGTCCGGCGGGGCCAAGGTGATTCTGGTCAGCGAGGCCACCCGCGATGCGATTCCGGCGCCGGACGGTGTGTCGCTGCTGTGTCTGGATGACGCCGACGTGCAGGTGGAGCTGACCAAAGACATTGTCGGGGTGAACCTTCCGGTGCCGCACCCGGAAGACCCGATGTATCTGGTGTTCACCTCCGGTTCCACCGGTCTGCCCAAGGGTGTGCTGGGCACCCACCGGTCGATGAGTGCACGCCTGAACTGGCAGATCGCCCACTACCCGGTCAGCGGTGCGGACATTCGGCTGGCTCAGTCGTCGATGACGTTCCTGGAAGGCGGCATGGAGATGCTGGCCGGGCTGGCCGCCGGGGCGACGCTGATTCTGGCCGATGACAACGACTTCCGTAATCCCGAAGCCCTGGCACGGCTGATAGTGGACGAGCGGGTGGCTCAGGTGACCGCGGTGGCCAGTCTCATCTCGGTGCTGGTGGATTCGGCCCCCGAGGCGGTCCGCGGTCTGCGCCGCCTGGTCTGCAGCGGCGAGCCGGTCTCGGCGGACCTGCTGGCCCGACTCGGCAGCGCACTTGATCCGCATGCGCAACTGCTCAACAACTTCGGTGCCACCGAGACCTCGGGTGCGGTGGTACGCGGCGAACTGGAGCCGCCCACCCCGAAACTGGGCCGGCCCACCCCCGGATCGCAGGCCTACCTGCTCGACGATGCGTTGCAGCCGGTGCCGCCGGGGGTGGTCGGCGAGGTCTATTACGCGGGCCCGCAGATCGTCCGCGGCTACTGGAAGCGGCCGGGACTGACCTCGACCCGCTTCGTCGCCAACCCCTTCTCAGACGAACCCGGTGATCGGCTCTACCGCAGTGGCGACCGGGCCCGTTGGACCCACGACGGGGTGCTGGAGTTTGTGGGTCGCACCGACCACCAGGTCAAGGTGCGTGGCTTCCGGGTGGAGCTGGCCGAGGTGGAGGCCGCGTTGCGTGGCGCACCGGGCGTGTCGACGGCCGCTGCCCGCACCTGGGAGCAGCGCGGTGTCACCACGCTCGCCGGCTACTTGGTGCCCGCGGCCCCGGTCACCGACCCGGCGGAATTCATCGCCTCGGTGCGTGCGGCCGTGGCCGCGACGCTGCCCGGCTACATGGTGCCGTCATCGTTGACCGTGCTCGACGCGATGCCGTTGACCGACTCCGGGAAGCTGAACCGGCCCGCGCTGCCGCAGCCGGCAGTGGCCACCCGCGGGGAGTCGGACCCACCGGTCACCGCCACCGAACAGACCCTGGTCGGAATCTGCGCCGAGCTGTTGGGCGTCGCGGCCATCGGGCGCAGCGACGGTTTCTTCGAACTCGGCGGCGACAGCATCCTGTCGGTGCAGTTGGCCGCGCGGGCGCGCGCGGCCGGGCTGGACGTCGACCCGCGGATGATCTTCGAGCATCCGACGTTCGCCGAACTGGCTGCCGCGGTCGACGCCGCGGCCGCGGCCGGTGGCACCCCGGAGGCCGCTGACACGGCGTTTGAGCCGATGAGCGTCTCGGGTCTGAGCAGCGACGCACTGGCCGGTCTGACCGCGGCATGGGGTGATTCGCCGTGACCGAGACCAGCCAGCGGGTTACCCCGGCGATCGAGGACGTGCTGGCACTCTCCCCGCTGCAGCAGGGACTGTTCTCGCTGGCCAAGCTCGCCACCGATGACGGAGGCGGTGTCGACGGCATCGATGTCTATACCGTGCAGTTCGTCATCGACATCGTCGGTCCCGTCGACGCAGGGCTGTTACGCCGCAGTGCCGAGACGATGCTGGCCCGGCATGCGAATCTGCGGGCATCGTTCTGGGACGTCGACCTGCCACACCCGGTCCAGATCATCCCGGCGACAGCGGTTCTTCCGTGGCGGGAAATTGAGGCTGCACCAAGCGAGTTCGATGAGCTTGCGCGCATCGAACGCACCACGAATTTCGACTTGGCCCGCGGACCGTTGCTGCGCTTCGTGCTGGCCCGGTCTGCCCCCGAGCAGTACCGGCTGGTCCTCACCGTGCACCACCTACTGATCGACGGGTGGTCGATGGCGGTGTTCTTCGACGAGATGGTGGCGATCTACCGCGCCGGCGGTGTCGACCCGCTGCCTGCCCCGCGCCCCTACCGCGACTACATCGGCTGGCTGACAAGCCAAGACACTGCCGCCGCGACACAGCGGTGGCGCGACTACCTAGCTCCGCTGAGCGGCCCGACCATGCTGGCCGGCGGAGAACGGCTCGCGGTGGGCAGTGCGCTCCCGCAGACCCACGAGGTCGCGCTGGACAGCGAGGCCACCGCGCGGCTGACCGAGTGGGCTCGCCGCCACGGCCTGACGCTGAACACGGTGCTGCAGTTCGCCTGGGCGGTGCTGCTCGGCCGGCTCACCGACCGGACCGACCTGGCGTTCGGCGCGGTGGTGTCGGGCCGCCCGCAACAGCTCACCGGCGTCGAGACCATGGTCGGTCTGTTCATCAACACCGTCCCGGTGGCCGCGTCGACGCCGCCGCGCGCCGAGGTGGTCGCCACCTGTCAAGCGCTGCAACGCGATACCGCTGCCATGCGCGACCTGGGCTATCTGAGTCTGTCGACGGTGCAGCGGGCCAGCAGCAACGCGGTCTTCGACACTCTGCTGGTATTCGAGAACGCGCCCATCGGCTCGGCGACAGCCGGGGTGACCACTGCGGACGGGGTGCGTTTCATCCCGGTGACGGTGGAAAGCCTCACGCACTACCCGCTGACGCTGGTCAGCTACCCGCCCCGCGACGGCCGGCTCACCGTGCTGCTCGAGGCGGTCCCGGATGCGCTGGGGGAGTTGTCAGTTCCCGATCTGGGGCAGCGGTTGCTGCAGGTGCTGCGCCAGCTTCCCGACCCGGCGCGGCCGCGCGTCGCCGACCTGGACGTGCTGCTGCCCGTCGAGCGGAGCCGCATCACCGATCCGGCGGACCGCCACATCAAACCCGAGTCCTCGGTGCCCGCGCTGTTCGCCGCGGCCGCCGCAGCGCATCCGGACAGTCCAGCGCTCACCGGCGAGGACCGCAGCCTGACCTACGCCGAGTTGGCGGCCGAATCCGCCGCACTGGCACGAACATTGGCCGCCCGCGGGATCGGCCCAGAAGACCGGGTCGCGATAGCGCTGCCGCGCTCGCTGGACTCGGTCATTGCGATTCTGGCGGTGCTGCAGGCCGGGGCGGCCTACGTTCCCGTCGACATCGGCCTGCCCGAGGTGCGCATCGACTCGATTCTGCGCCAAGCCGGCCCGAAGCTGACACTGACCGTCCCACTGCTGTCCGAGTTGCGCGCCGAAGACGCGGTGCAGATGCCGACTCCGGTGGTGATCCACCCCGACTCGGCCGCCTACGTGATCTTCACCTCCGGATCCACCGGAGAACCCAAGGGCGTTGTCGGCACCCACCGCGCGCTGGCGTCGTACTTCGCCGACCACCAGCAACGCATGTACGCGCCCGCCGTCGCGCGCTTGGGCCGGCCACTACGGGTCGCGCACGCCTGGTCACTGAGTTTCGACGCGAGCTGGCAGCCGCTGGTCGGTCTGCTAGGTGGTCAGTGCGTACATCTGTTCTCCACCGACGAGATGCGTGACGCCGAGGCGATCATCGACGGCATCCGCCGGCACCGGCTGGACATGATCGACACCTCACCGTCGATGTTCACCCAACTGTTCGACGCCGGCCTGCTGGATGCCGGCTCCGACCACCGCCTGACTGTGCTGGCGCTCGGCGGCGAGGCGATCGCACCGCACACGTGGGCACGACTGCGTGCGGCGCCCTCGACTGCGGTCCACAACTGCTACGGACCCACCGAGACCACGGTGGAAGCCGTTGTCGCCGACGTCGCCGACACCGATGTGCCGGTGATCGGAGAAGCGGTGCGCGGCATGAGCGCCCACGTACTGGACTCCGCCCTGCGCGAAGTGCCCGATGGGGTGGCCGGCGAGCTGTACCTGGCTGGAGTGCAGGTCACCCGCGGCTATCTGGGCCGCGCCGGGGCGACCGCGGCCCGCTACGTCGCCGACCCGTTTCGCGCCGGCGGCCGGATGTATCGCACCGGGGATCTGGTCCGGCGCCGAACCGATGGCCGCCTGGTCTATCTCGGCCGCGCCGACGACCAGGTCAAGGTGCGCGGGTACCGGGTCGAGATCGCTGAGGTCGAGGCCGCGCTGGCCGCCGTGCCCGGGGTGACCGCGGCGGCGGTTCTTCCCGTGCAGGGGCCGGCCGGCACCCAGCTGGCCGGTTTCGTCACCGGCGCGCAGGTGGACATCACCCGGGTGCGCGCCGAGATCGGTAGCCGCCTGCCGTCCTACCTGATGCCTGCCCGAATCACCGCGGTGGAGTCGATGCCGTTGACCGCGAACGGAAAGCTGGACACCGCGGTGTTGCTGGAGCTCGCCGGTCCCTTCGTCAGCGGGGGGGTAGCGGCGGCCACCGACACCGAACGGGTCTTGGTGGAACTGCTTGCCGAGGTGTTCGCCGGCCCGGAGGGCGCCGACGCGGTGGCAGGTGCGGCGCCGGGAGTCGAGACCGATCTGCGCGAGCTGGGTCTGGACAGCATCGTCGCACTGTCGATGGTGCGGGCGGCCCGCCGGCGAGGCCTGCCGCTGCGTCCGCGGACTATCTTGAGCTGCAACACGATTCGGGACGTGGCTGCCGACTTGGACCGCGAGATGGCCGAAGCCGGCGAAGCGGCACAGCGCGACGGATCGCAGGCGCCCGACGGGCCGATTCCGCTGCTACCGGCGGGCCGCTGGCTCTATCAGTACGGCGACCCGCGCCGGTTGGGGCAGGTCGAAGCGATTCGCCTGCCCGACGACACCGCGCCCGAGCAGCTGCGGGCCGCCCTGGCCGCGATCGTCGCCGCGCATCCGTTGTTGCGTGCCCGACTCGACACCGCGGAGCTGACGCTGTACCCGATCGAGCCCGTCGACGTCCTGACCGAGGTCACGGTCGCGGCGGCCGACCTTTCGGTGGTCACCGCGCACGGCACCCGACTGTTGGAGAGCCTGGATCCGGAGAACGGAGTCATGCTGCGCGCAGTGTGGCTGCGCGCGCCGGACAGTGCGGGAGTGCTGATGTTGTGCGGGCACGTGCTGGCACTGGACCCGGTGTCGTGGCAGGTGATCCTGGGTGAGCTGCACGCCGCGCTGACCGGGGCGGAGCCGCTGCCGGAGCGCAGCGGCTACCGGCGCTGGGCGGCGGCGCTGCAGGAACGTGCGCAGACCCTGGACACCGTCGACTTCTGGGCCGCCCAGCTGGCCGGCGGCGACCCGGATCTGGGTGCTCGGCGGATCGACCCCGCGCGTGATCGCGCCAGTGATCTCACGGTGTCGGTGACCGTCGCCGACCCGGGGCTCACCGCCGCGCTCTCGGCCTTGCCCGTTCCGATGCACGACCTGCTGGTCGCGGCGATCGCGCGGATGGTCACCGCCTGGCGGGCCCGCCGCGGACAGGCCGGGCCGGTCCCACTGCTGGCCTTGGAGACCCACGGACGTGCCGAGGAGGTCGTGACCGGTGTCGACACCGCCGACATCGCCGGATTGCTGTCCGCCATTTATCCGCTGCGGGTGCCCCAGGCCGACCCGGCCGGGGTGGCGGGCGCACTTGCCGGCATCCCGGGAGGCGGAATCGACTACGGACTGCTGGCCTACCTGCGTGCCGACACCGCCGAGCGGCTGGCGGCTCAGCCGGGGCCGCAGGTGCTGCTGAACTACCTGGGCCGGGTCGACCGTGCCGGGGGCGGGCCAGCCGTGGCGCCCGACCTGATCGCCGGTCTGCCGTCGGTGCCCGAACCTGGTCAGGCGGTACGTCACGAGCTCAGCGTCTTCGCTGCGGTGGCCGACCTCGGGGCGGGACAGGCGTTGATGACCCAGTGGCGCACACTGCCCGATATCCTCGGCGACGCCGAGATCGTGCAACTGCAAGAGCTGTTCACCGACAGCCTGGGCGACCTGGTGGAGGAACTGCGATGAGCACACTTGCGGTGGTAGGGGCCGGGGCCAAAGCGGTCGCGGTGGCCGCCAAGGCCGCCGCACTACGCGAGATGGGTGTCGCTGCACCGGATGTGGTTGCCGTCGAGCGCACCGAGGTCGCCGCCAACTGGCGCGCGACCGGAGGCTGGACCGACGGCGCGCACCGGCTGGGCACCAGCCCGGAGAAGGACGTCGGCTTCCCGTACCGCTCGGCACTGGTGGCCGGCCGCAACGCCGAACTCGACGAACGCATGACCCGCTACGGCTGGCAGTCCTATCTGATCGCCACCGGCCAGTTCGCCGAGTGGGTCGACCGCGGCCGGCCGGCCCCCACCCACCTGCGGTGGAGCCAGTACTTGCGCTGGGTCGCCGACGCGGTGCAACTCAACGTGATTCCCGGCGAGGTGGAGCGGCTGGGGGTGAACGGCGCAGCCTGGGTGCTGCACACTAGGGAGGCCTCCCGGGAGACTACAGTCGCCGCAGACGCGGTGATGATCACCGGCCCGGGGCAGGCCGAGAAGTCGATCCTGCCCGGCAACCCGCTGGTGCTGTCCATCGCGCAGTTCTGGCATCGCGCTGCGGCCGACCGGATCAGCGCCGAGCGCGTGGCCGTCATCGGCGGCGGTGAGACAGCCGCATCGATGCTCAATGAGCTTTTCCGGCACCGGGTTTCGACGATCACCGTGATCTCCCCACAGGTGACTCTGTTCACCCGTGGCGAGGGATTCTTCGAGAACGCCCTGTTCTCAGATCCCACCGACTGGACCGCGCTGACCTTGGCGGAGCGTCGAGATGCATTGGCCCGCACTGACCGTGGGGTGTTCTCGGCCCGGGTGCAAGACGCGCTGCTGGCCGACGACCGGATCCGCCACCTGCGGGGCCGGGTCGCGCACGCGGTGGCTCGCGATGGCCGAATCCGTTTGACGCTGAGCACCAACCGCGGCGGCGAGAATTTCGAGACCGTGCACGGTTTCGATCTGGTGATCGACGGCTCCGGCGCCGATCCGCTGTGGTTCGTATCGCTGTTCGGCCAGGACACCTTGGACCTGCTCGAGCTGGGCTTGGGCGGACCGCTTTCCGGCGACCGGCTGGCCGAAGCGATCGGGCACGACCTGGCCATCACCGACGTCACTCCGAAGCTCTTCCTGCCGAACTTGGCCGGGCTCACTCAGGGGCCTGGTTTTCCCAACCTGAGCTGCTTGGGACTGCTGTCCGACCGGGTGCTGGGCGCCCACCTTTCCGCTGCGCCACCGATACCGAGGAGATCCGATGAGCACCAATCCCTTTGACGACGAAAGCGGCAGCTTCTACGTGCTGGTCAACGACGAGGAGCAGTACAGCCTGTGGCCGACGTTCGCCACTGTTCCCGCTGGGTGGTCAGTGGTCTACGGGGGTGAACAGGGTGCCGACCGCGCGGCCTGTTTGGACTACGTCGAGCAGCACTGGAACGACCTGCGGCCCAAGAGTCTTCGTGATGCCATGGCGGCCGAACGGGGGTAGCCTGGCTCCGGTATCCGTCGTTGAAAAGGGGGAACCGTGACTGGAAGACTTCTACTCCTGAGCGCTGCGGCGCTGGCTGCGGTCGGAGTGTCCGGGTTGTTCGGGGGAGGTGTGGCGTCCGCAGAACCGGCGGCACCGCAGGACTCGGTGACTGGTGGTCCCGCCCCGCTGGAGCCCGCGCCGGCCCCGCCGCAGCCCTCGGGTGTGCCGCTGCCCACGACCGGTGAGGTGTCGGGCATGCTGACCAGGCTCAGCGACGCCGGCATCGGCTACAAGGAGAAGGCCGACCTGGTCGAGAACGGCATCACGCAGCACGAGGGCCACGGGCTCGACAGCGAGCTGCGCAAGGCTTATCGCGACGGAGAGCTGCCCTACAACTTCGACGTGATCAACGTCGTGCAGACCGGCGAGGGCCAGGGGCTGGCCAACGTCACCATCACGGGTCCCAAGATGCCTGCGCCGCAGACCATCCCGCTGCAGCTCGTCGACCAGGGTCGTTGGGTGCTGTCGCATGACTCGGCGGCACAGCTGATGCAGATCATGGCGGCCCACTAGCCCGCAGAACGGGTCGGTCAGCGGTTGAGGCGGCCGAACATGCCCTTCTGTGCCTTGTAGAGCCCGGGGAACTCGGCGAAGAGCCGGTCATAGACCTCGCGATTGGCGGCCACGGGCTCGAATACGCCGTCGAGCGGGATCAGATCACGCAACGCGTCGCGATCCAGCTCGCCCATCCCGATCCCGGCGAACAGGGCCGCGCCCCGCAACTGAGCGTTCATCGGATCGGCCACTCGCTCGCAGGTGCGGCCGGTGACGTCGGCGATGATCTGGCACCACAGGTCCGAACGCGCCCCGCCGCCGACGATCCGGATCGGTCCGGCGCTGGGAGTGAACCGATCCACGAACTCGAGCAGCCAGCGGCTGTTGTAGGCGACGCCCTCAAGCACCGCACGCACCAGGTCGGCTCGGGTGGTGGACAGCGACAGGTTGTGGAACCCGCCGCGGGCGCGGCGGTCGTCGACGGGGGAGTGCTCGCCTTTGAGCCAGGGCGTGAAGATCACTCCGTTCGAGCCGGCCGGTGCGCCCGCCGCCACCGCGGTCAGATCGTCGTAGGTGAGGTCGTCGAAAACGGTGTCGCGCAACCACTGCAGCGCCCGGCCCGCGGTGTCCTGGTTGTTGACCAGCAGATAGGACGCCGGGTCGAGGCCCGCAACGGTAGCCAGCTGGTGGAACGCATCGGTCTTCTTGAACGCCACCGGGCAGCTGATCCACGATGTGGTGGAGATGGTCAGGTGCAGCTCACCCTGGCGCACCGCACCAGCGCCCACCGCCGCGCTGTGCAGATCTGGCGTGCCGGTAACCACCTGGGCCGCGGGTGATATGCCGAGTTCGGCGGCGATCGACGGTGCCACCGGGCCGATGATGGAGCCGGTCGGCAGCAACGGCGGCAGTTTGGCCCGGTCCACACCGGACAGCCGCACCAGCACGTCGTCGTAGTCGAGCACGCCCAGGTTGCGGTTGTTGGTGAGCCAGGTGCCCATCATCGAGGCCCGCGAGGCTGCCGCCCGTCCGGTGAAACACATGCCGAGGTAGTCGACCGGCTCCAGAAGCCAGCGGGTTGCCGCGAAGACGTCCGGGTCGCCGTGCTGCAGGTACAGCATGTGGCCGACCGGGTCGTCGCCGCTGGGCGAGGGCACGCCGCCGTTGCGACGAAGCCAACTGAGCAGGACCCGCGGCCGGTAGCCGGCCACCCGCCCGCCGAATGCCTTGCGGCTGTAGGGCGCACCGCGGGTGTCCATCCACATCACGCACGGGCCCACCGGCCGTCCCTCGGCGTCGACCGGGATGGTGCTGGCCCACTGGCCGGTGATCGACACCCCGGCCACCTGCTCGCCGCGTATTCCGCTCTCCGCCAGCCCGCGTTTGGTGGCGTCGCGGATGATCTCCCACCACAGGCCGGCGTCCTGGATGGCGGCCCCGTCCGGCCCGTACTCGGTCGCGACCGCGATGAGGTCCGACCACAACACCGTGCCGTCCAGCGACACGAAACCGACTTTGGGGCCACCAGTGCCGAGGTCGACGGCCAGAACGACGCGATCGACGTGCTGCGCACTGCTCATAGGGGCGGCAAGGACTGCTGGGTGTCGAGGATGTGCTCCATGAACCCTTCGATGAACTGGGCCGCCTCATCGGTCATTCCACCGGGTACGCCGCCATAGATCGCGGCGCTGATCGGCGCCTCGCCGGCGGCGGTCTTCTTCTTGGCGTACTCGACCGCGTCGTCGAGGTCGGCGGCGAATGCCTCTGCCACCCCCGGCTGGGTCTGCGGCCGGGTGACGGCCATGTGGATGGCGTTGGGGTATTGCTGGCCGTTGAAGCGCCAGCCCTTGGGCTTCATCGCGTCCGCGACGTGGTAGACGTCGAATTCGTCGGAGCGGAAACTGAAGCAGAACGTCGGTGCGCCCAAGATCGTCAGCTCGGGGTGGCTGCGCACGGCGTCCTGCATGGTCGATGCCGTCTCGAGGATCGCCTTGGCGTAGGTCCGGTAGCCCTCCCGGCCCAGCTGCACCATCGATGCCCACGCGGCGGCGATCAGCCCACCCGAGCGGGAGCCCTCGATCCCGGGCGAGTGGTATTTGCCGCCGGACCACTCCGGCAGGTAGAAGTACTGCGCGTTGCGGTAGGCCTTGTCGCGGAAGAGCAGCGTGGAGGAGCCCTTCAACGCGTAGCCGTACTTGTGGTTGTCCGCGGAGATGCTGGTGACTCCGGGCACCCGGAAGTCGAACAGCGGGACGTCGTAGCCCAGCTCCTGGGCGAAAGGCAGGACGAACCCGCCCAGACAGCCGTCGACGTGCAACCCCACCCCGCGCTGCAGGGCCAGCTGGCCCAGTTCCGGGATCGGGTCGACGGTGCCGTAGCCGTAATTGCAGGCCGAGCCCATGATCGCGATGGTGTTCTCGTCGATGTTGTCGGCCACCCAGTCGACATCCACCTGGGTGGTCTGCGGATCGATCGGCGCCGTGCGCAGCTCGATGCCGAACAGATGGCAGCCCTTGTCGAAGGCCGGGTGACCGGTTTCGGGTTTGATGAAATTGGGACGCGTGAGGCCCCGGTGTTTGGCGGCGTGCTCCCGGTAGGCCAGCAGCGCATGGATGATGCTGCCGGTACCGCCGGTGGTGACCATTCCGACCGGCTCGGTGTCGGTGACGGCCTCCGCGTGCATCAGGTCCAGGGCCATCGCGATGATTTCGCCCTCGAACTTGGTCGCCGACGGGCAGATGTCGCGTTGCAGCACGTTCACGTGGGCGAACAGTCCGAATGCCTCATCGAGGAAGCGGTAATGCTCGTGGTCACCGCAGTACATGGTCCCGGATACCTTGCCGGTTTCCCAGGTGGGGTCTTCGGCCTGCGCCATCTCACGCAGTTCCGCGAGCACTTCGTCACGCGGCCGGCCCTGCTCGGGCAGCGTGCGGTTGACGGTGAAGCGGTCCGTGTAGGGAAAGTCGGACATGGTGAGAGCAGATCCTCCATCTTGAGGACCCCTCCGGGTCAGAAACCCCGAGGGATCATCGTGTTGTTGTTCGCACGCGCAGTAGCTGAGCTAACCATGGTCGCCCGACGTGGTGTCACGTCACGTCGCGCCCACTCCGGGGGTAGCACCCGGGCTGTCCCACCCTGGTCCCGCAGCGAAATAGGTGAATTCATGATCTCCTGCACGTCCGAATATCGTTTGCGGGCGGGGGCAGTAAGATTGCCGCGCCATTTGTTGAATAGCCGCGGGCCTATAATGTCAAATTGCAGGAGAATATTCCAACACCAAAAAGCGAACGCATTAACAAGATTTTGTTGTTAATGCGGTGCCGGGGGAGTGCTTGCCAGGGCTAGGCTACGCCGAGACGGTCCAAGACCGCCGCGTGCAGCTTGGTGTTGGTGGCCACCGCGCTGCCGCCGTGGGGGCCGGCGGTGCCGTTGAGATCGGTGAAGGTGCCACCCGCCTCGCGGACCAGGATGTCCAGAGCTGCCATATCCCACAGCGACAATGAGGGCTCGACCACGATGTCGAGCGCTCCCTCGGCAAGTAGGCAATGGGCCCAGAAGTCGCCGTAGCTGCGCGTTCGCCATACCGAGTCGGTCAGATCCAGGAATCGCTGACGCAGCCCGAGGTGCGCCCACTGCGTGAGCCCGGCGAACGACAGGCTCGCCGAGCCCAGATCTGCCACCGCGGAGACCGACAGCCGTCGCGGCGGCGCCCCGTTGGCCACGGCGAACGCGCCCAGCCCATCGCCGGCCCACCACCGCCTGCCCAACGCGGGGGCGCTGATCGCACCGACGCGCGGCACCCCGTCGTCGAGCAGGGCGATCAAAGTGGCCCATACCGGCACACCGCGCACGAAGTTCTTGGTTCCATCGATCGGGTCGATGACCCACTGGCGGCCGCTGAAGTTCGCGCTGCCGCCGAACTCCTCGCCCAGCACGTCGTCGCCGGGCCGGTCGCGGGCCAGGGCGTCGCGCAGGGCGACCTCGACCGCGCGGTCGGCGTCGGTGACCGGAGTGAGGTCCGGCTTGGTGTCGACCCGCAGGTCCAGTGCCCCGAACCGGTCCATCGTCATGGCGTCGGCCAGGTCCGCCAGGCTCAGCGCCAGGGTCAGATCGTCATTCATGGATTCCGCTGCAATTCCCACAAGCGGGGGACAGTACCACCGAGTTGCGGCTTTTCTCTGCTCCCCGACGAAATAGGCGAATTATGGGATCGCGTCGCCGATATGTAAAACTGGGGCAGCGGGTTGCAATTCTTGCCCGCGATTCATATCGGCACCACGACATTTCCTCGTCACACCAGCGTGCCGTCGTCGACGCGATCTGGGGAATCCCGGCACAGCGGAAGGGGCCAGCGGTGACCACCTACACCCAGACGCTGGCCGGCGCCACCTACCAGTTCGACGGGCTGATCGACCTGCTGGCCAAGGCCTCCCCACGCCGATCCGGTGACGAGCTGGCCGGCTGTGCCGCCGTCAGCGACGCCGAACGGGCCGCGGCGCAATGGGCATTGGCCGAGGTCGAGCTGGACACCTTTCTGCGCGATCTTGTCGTGCCCTACGAGACCGACGAGGTCACCCGGCTGATCGTCGATCGCCACGACCGTGCGAGCTATTCCGCGGTGTCGCATCTGACCGTCGGCGGCCTGCGGGACTGGCTGCTGGAGGTGGCCGCGACGCCGACCGCGGCCGATACCCTGCGCCGGGTCGCGCCCGGGCTGACCCCCGAGATGGTGGCCGCGGTCAGCAAGCTGATGCGCAACCAGGACCTGATCGCGGTGGCGAGATCGGTGACGGTCACCAGCGCGTTTCGCACCACGCTGGGTCTGCCGGGCCGCCTGGCGACCCGGCTGCAGCCCAACCATCCGACCGACGACCCTCGCGGCGTCGCCGCAGCCACGCTAGACGGGCTGCTGCACGGCTGCGGCGACGCGGTGATCGGTATCAACCCGGCCACCGACTCACCGCAGGCCACCGCCGATCTGCTGTATCTGCTCGACGACATCCGGCTGCGCTACCAGATCCCGACGCAGTCCTGCGTGCTCTCGCACGTGACCACGACCATCGAGCTGATGGAGCGCGGTGTCCCGGTCGACCTGGTGTTCCAGTCGATCGCCGGTACCGAGCGGGCCAACCGCAGCTTCGGGGTGAGCCTCGATCTGCTACGGACCGCCCACGAGGGCGGGCGTGCACTGCGGCGCGGGACCGTCGGGGACAACGTCATGTACTTCGAAACCGGCCAGGGCTCGGCGCTGAGCGCGCACGCCCACCTTGGCAGCGGACGCCGGCCGGTCGATCAGCAGACCCTCGAAGCCCGGGCCTACGCGGTGGCCCGCGAATTCTCGCCGCTGCTGGTCAACACGGTGGTCGGGTTCATCGGACCCGAATACCTCTACGACGGGAAGCAGATTGTCCGGGCCGGGCTGGAGGACCACTTCTGCGGCAAGCTGCTGGGCCTGCCGATGGGTGTCGACGTCTGCTACACCAATCACGCCGAGGCCGACCAGGACGACGTGGACACCCTGCTCACGCTGCTCGGCGTCGCCGGCTGCAACTTCGTGATCACGGTCCCCGGCGCCGACGACGTGATGCTGGGCTACCAGAGCATGTCCTTTCACGACGCGCTCTATGCGCGCCGGGTGCTGGGCCTGCGTCCAGCTCCCGAGTTCGAGACCTGGCTGCAGGGGATCGGTATCGCCGATGAGTCCGGCCGGGTGCTTCCCAATGCGGTGGAGCGCTCACCGTTGCGTTCGCTGGCGGCGCCGGCATGAGCCTCGTCGCTGAACCGGAGGAGGACATCTGGCAGAGCCTGCGCCGCCACACCCAGGCGCGAATCGGGCTCGGCCGCTCCGGTGACGCGCAGCCGACCCGCAGCGTGCTGGAGTTCCGGGCGGCGCACGCCGTGGCCCGCGACGCAGTGCGTCAACCGTTCGGCGTCGAGCACCTGGCACGGCAGGTGGCCGCGGTGGGACTCGGTGAAGCCGTGGCGGTGACCAGCCGAGCGAGCAGCCGTGAGGAATACCTGCGGCGCCCCGACCTGGGGCGCCTACCGAGCGATCTGAGTGAAATTCCTTGTAGTGCAGCGCAGGTGGGCTTCGTGCTGTGCGACGGGCTGTCTCCGGCGGCGCTGACCGAGCACGGTGTTCCGCTGTTGCGCGCGCTGACCGATGTGGTGGGCGCGCACCGCACCGTCGCCGCACCGGTGATCGCCACCGGAGCCCGGGTGGCGCTCGGCGACCATATCGGCGCGGCGATGGGCGTGCAGACCGTGGTGGTGCTCATCGGTGAGCGGCCGGGATTGTCGGTGGCCAGCAGCCTCGGGCTGTATCTGACGCACCTGCCGAGGCCGGGACGCACCGACGCCGAACGCAACTGCGTGTCCAACGTGCACCCGCCTGACGGTCTCGGCTACTTCGAGGCCGCGCGCGTCATCGATGCCCTGATCACCGGCGCACGGCAACTGGGCCGATCGGGCGTCGACTTGAAGGCGCCGTCGGTGGATGCGCTGCACGGGCCGGGACCGCGTCCATGCGGCGGTCCCAGCTTCGCCTCTCCTTCGTCGAGCCTCGCTGAACCGCCGTAGCGAACCACGCTCGATCCGCGCGTGGTGTCTTAAGATCGACCGCCATAGACATCAACACGCGAAAGCTGCGCCACTTCTTGGTGGCTGCTGAAGAACTGCACTTCAGTAGGGCCGCGGCGCGGGTTTTTCTGGCGCAGCAGGCACTGAGCCGCCAGATCAAGGACCTCGAAGAAGAACTCGGCGTCAAGTTGTTCGAACGCAGCACGCGCAACGTGACGCTGACCCCCGCCGGCGAAGTATTCCTGGAGGGCGCGCGCGGCGTCTTGGCCGCCCTGGACAGCGCCGTCGCCGCAGCGGAACAAGCCGCCCGCGGGGTAGTCGGCACGCTGCGGCTGGGGTACGTACCGGGTGCCGCCCTGGAACTGACCGCACCGATCATCGCCGAGTTCCGGGAACGTCACCCCGACGTCACCATCGAGATGCGGGAATTCCAGGTCAGCGATCCGTCGGCCGGGCTCGCGTCGCGGGCCACCGACGTGGCGTTTCTGCGGCTGCCCCAGAGCACCCCGAACATCAACACCGAGATCCTGGCGGTCGATCCCGTCGTCGCCATGGTGTCGGCCTCGCACCGCCACGCCGGACGCACATCGGTGTCGGTGCGCGACCTTCTCGACGACCCGATCACCCAGTCGTCCAGCGTCGACGAAGTCCACCACGCGTTCTGGAGCCTGGCCTCGGCGCGCACCGATGCGGCCAAGGTCGATGTGGTGCGCGCCGATTCGGTCACGGAGGAAGCGCAGGTGGTCGCCGCCGGGGCGGCCATCGCAGTCACCAGCGCAGCGGCCGCGCATTTCCTGCCGGTGACCGGGGTCCGGTTCCTGCCGATCGAGGACTGGCCCGGATCGGCGATCGCGGTGGGCTGGATCGAACACGAACCGTCCCAGCTCGTCTCCCGCTTCGTCGACGTCGCCCGCTTGGTGCGAGATCGCGAGCCGGGCATCGTGCACGGCATCGAACACCGGCTGCTGGCGGCTTCACCGTAAAATCGAGAGCGGCCGTAGCTGTTCCGAAGTAGGAGGTGAGCATCCATGGGCGTGGCCGATGACCGCCGCTTCGAGGTACTGCGTGCCATCGTCGCCGACTTCGTCGCCACGAAGGAGCCGATCGGCTCCAAAGCGCTGGTCGAACGGCACAACCTAGGGGTCTCTCCGGCCACCGTGCGCAACGACATGGCGGTGCTGGAGGCCGAGGGCTACATCGCCCAGCCGCACACCAGTTCCGGGCGGGTGCCTACCGAGAAGGGCTATCGGGAGTTCGTCGACCGAATCGACGACGTCAAGCCGCTGTCGTCCGCGGAGCGCCGGGCGATCCTGTCGTTCCTGGACTCCGGGGTCGACCTCGACGACGTGCTGCGCCGCGCGGTGCGCACGCTGGCGCAGCTGACCCGCCAGGTGGCGGTCGTGCAATACCCGACGCTGTCGGTGTCCACGGTGCGCCACCTCGAGGTGATCGCGCTGACCCCGGCGCGGCTGTTGCTGGTGGTCATCACCGACTCCGGCCGGGTCGATCAGCGCATCGTCGAGTTGGGTGAGCCCATCGACGACCACCAGCTCAGCCAGCTGCGTGAGATCCTCGGCGCCGCACTGGAGGGCAAGCGGATCTCGGCGGCCTCCACCGCCGTCGCCGAACTCGCCGGGCATCTGGACGGGCGCAGCGGGCTGTCGCCAGGCCTGGCCAACGCGGTGGGGCGCTCGGCGACCGTGCTGCTGGAATCGTTGGTCGAGCACCGCGAGGAACGTCTGCTGCTCGGCGGTACCGCCAACCTGACCCGCAATGCCGCGGACTTCGGCAGCTCGTTGCGGTCGGTGCTAGAAGTGCTCGAAGAGCAGGTTGTGGTGCTGCGGCTGCTCGCCGTGCAGCAGGAAGCCGGTAAAGTCACGGTGCGCATCGGTCACGAGACCGAGGCGCAGGAGATGGCCGGCGCCTCGGTGGTGTCCACTGCCTACGGGTCGCAGGGCACCGTGTACGGGGGCATGGGGGTGCTCGGTCCCACCCGGATGGACTATCCGGGAACGATCGCCAGTGTTGCAGCGGTTGCTATGTACATCGGTGAAGTGCTCGGGGCTCGCTAATCTCCGGTCGGCAGAAGTTGGGAAGGGTCAGGCGTGGCACGCGACTATTACGGCTTGTTGGGCGTCGATAAGGACGCCACCGACACCGAGCTCAAGCGCGCCTATCGCAAGTTGGCGCGCACCTACCACCCCGACGTCAACCCTGACGAGGCGGCGCAGGCCAAGTTCAAGGAGATCAGCGCCGCCTACGAGGTGCTGTCTGACCCGGAGAAACGCCGCATCGTCGACCTCGGCGGCGACCCGCTGGAAAGCGGCGGGGGCGGCAATGGCTTCGGCGGGTTCGGAGGCGGATCCACCGGCTTCGGGGGCCTCGGGGACGTGTTCGAGGCGTTCTTCGGCGGCGGTGCGGCCTCCCGTGGGCCGATCGGACGGGTCCGGCCGGGGTCGGACTCGCTGTTACGCATGCGCCTGGACCTCACCGAGTGCGCCACCGGTGTGACCAAGCGCGTCACCGTGGACACCGCGGTGCTGTGCGATCGCTGCCAGGGCCGCGGCACCAACGGGGACTCGCGACCCATGGCGTGTGACACCTGCCACGGCCGCGGCGAGGTGCAGAGCATGCAGCGCTCGCTGCTGGGCCAGGTCATGACGTCGCGGCCGTGCCCGGTTTGCCGCGGAGTCGGCGAGGTGATCCCGGACCCCTGTCACCAGTGCGGCGGCGACGGGAGGGTGCGCTCGCGCCGGGAGATCAGCGTCAAGATCCCGGCCGGAGTCGGCGACGGCATGCGCGTTCGGCTGGCCGCCCAAGGTGAGGTCGGCCCGGGCGGGGGACCGGCCGGTGACCTCTACGTCGAGGTGCACGAACAGCAACATGACATCTTCGCCCGCGACGGGGATGACCTGCACTGCCACATCTCGGTGCCGATGGTCGACGCGGCTTTGGGCACCACCGTGTCCGTGGATGCCATCCTCGACGGCGCCACCGACATCACCATCCCGGCCGGCACGCAACCCGGGGCGACCATCGTGCTGCGCGGCCAGGGCATGCCGCAGGTGCGCACCGGGGCGCGCGGTGACCTGCACGCCCACATCGAGGTGGTGGTCCCCGAGCGACTCGACAGCCAGGACACCGAGCTGCTGCGCAAGTTCAAACAGCACCGCGAGCGCGAGACCGCCGAGGTCCGCTCGGCGCACCCGCCGAACAGCGGCGGGCTGTTCAATCGACTGCGCGAAACCTTCACCGGGCGCTGAGCCCGCGGTGGCAGGCCTGTTCTACGTCGATGCGCTGCCTGAGGTGGGTGCGCTCGCGGTACTCGGCGGCGACACCGGGTTTCATGCCGCAACGGTGCGCCGGATCCGGCCCGGTGAGCAGCTGACTCTCGGTGACGGTGCCGGGGTGGTGGCGCAATGCCAGGTCGAGGAGGTCGACCGCGGCGGGTTGCGGGCCCGGGTGCTGCAGCGCTGCCAGCTCGAGCCGCCCAGTCCGCCGGTCACCGTGGTGCAGGCGCTGCCCAAGTCCGAACGATCCGAGCTGGCGATCGAGCTGGCCACCGAGGCCGGCGCCGACGCCTTCATTGCGTGGCAGGCTGACCGGTGCGTGGCCCGCTGGGACGGTGCCCGCGCCGATAAGGGCGTGCGGCGCTGGCGGGCGGTCGCCCAGGCGGCCGCCGGGCAATCCCGCCGGGCCCACATTCCGCCCGTTCACGGGGTGCTGACCGGCGCCGAGCTGGTGTCGTGGGTCGGTGAACAGGTGGCGGCCGCCGCGACCGTGCTGGTACTGCACGACGCGGCCCGCGTCGCAGTGGCCGACGCGGTGGGGCCCACCGCGTCGGCACTGGCCGTGGTGGTCGGCCCTGAAGGCGGCATCACCGAGGCGGAGCTGGCGGCGTTGACCGGCGCCGGTGCCGTTGCCGTCCGGCTGGGCCCCACCGTGTTGCGCACCTCGACCGCGGCGGCCGTTGCGCTGGGCGCGCTCGGGGTGCTCACGCCCCGCTGGGAGAGTGCCTAGCCCGGCGGATTCGCCCGCCCGGCAGCACCCCGTCGTGAACGAACCGCTCATCGGTGACGGTAGGCGGTAGACTCAAGCGTCCGACTCGTCGCCGTACCCACGGCACAAACCCCCAGGAAGCAGGCATCGGAAACCCCGTGACGCCCCGCGATACCCCCGCTGCCGGGCCGGCCTCGCAGGTTCGCAGCAGCGTCGATATTCCACCCGACCTGGTCGTGGGCCTGCTGGGTTCTGCAGATGAGAACCTGCGCGCCATTGAACGCCTGCTGAGTGCCGACCTGCATGTGCGCGGCAACGCCGTCACCATCTCCGGAGCGCCGGCCGATGTCGCCCTTGCTGAGCGGGTGCTCTCCGAGCTGGTGGCGATCGTGGCGGGCGGGCAATCGCTGACGCCCGAAACGGTACGGCACAGCGTCGGGATGCTGGTGGGCACCGGCAATGAGTCGCCCGCCGAAGTCCTCAGCCTCGACATCCTGTCGCGGCGTGGCAAGACCATCCGGCCCAAAACGCTCAACCAGAAGCGCTACGTCGACGCCATCGACGCCCACACCATCGTGTTCGGCATCGGCCCGGCCGGTACCGGCAAGACGTATTTGGCGATGGCCAAGGCGGTCAAAGCGCTGCAGACCAAGCAGGTCACCCGCATCATCCTGACCCGTCCGGCGGTGGAAGCCGGTGAGCGGCTGGGGTTTTTGCCCGGCACGCTGAGCGAGAAGATCGACCCGTATCTGCGCCCGCTGTATGACGCGTTGCACGACATGATGGACCCGGAGCTGATTCCCAAGCTGATGAGTTCCGGTGTCATCGAGGTGGCGCCCCTGGCTTATATGCGCGGCCGGACGCTCAATGACGCGTTCATCATTCTCGATGAGGCGCAGAACACCACCGCCGAACAGATGAAGATGTTCCTCACCCGGCTGGGCTTCGGCGCCAAGATCGTGGTCACCGGTGACGTCACCCAGATCGACCTGCCCGGCGGGGCGCGGTCGGGGCTGCGGGCCGCCGTGGACATCCTCGACGACATCGACGACATCTACGTCGCCGAGCTCACCAGCGTCGACGTGGTCCGGCACCGGCTGGTGTCGGAGATCGTCGACGCCTACTCACGCCACGAATCCGAGCAGGACCGGCCGGGGCTGGCCATGAACCGGGCGTCACGGCGCGCCTCGCAAGGCAGGTCACGCCGATGAGCATCGAGGTCTCCAACGAGTCCGGCCTCGACGTCTCCGAAGTCGAGCTGATCAGCGTCGCCAAGTTCGTGCTGGCCAAGATGGACGTCAATCCCGGTGCCGAGCTGTCGATGGTGCTGCTGGACACCGCCGCGATGGCCGACCTGCACATGCGCTGGATGGACCTGCCCGGGCCCACCGACGTCATGAGTTTCCCGATGGACGAATTGGAGCCCGGCGGCCGGCCGGATGCTCCTGACCCCGGTCCGTCGATGCTCGGCGACATCGCACTGTGCCCGGAGTTCGCCGCCGAACAGGCTGCGGCGGCGGGCCATTCGCTGGGCCAGGAACTGGCGCTGCTGACGGTGCACGGCGTGCTGCACCTGCTCGGTTACGACCACGCCGAGCCGGACGAAGAAAAAGAGATGTTCGCGTTGCAGCGCCGCCTGCTCGAGGAATGGGTCGCCGATCAGGTGGAGACCTACCGGGCCGAGACCCAGAGCGAGAAGGACCGCCGGCTGCTGGACAAGACCAGGTACTTCGACGAATCGTGACCGAAACACCGCTGCTACTCGGCGTGATTGCGCTGATCGGTCTGGGCGGGTTGTTCGCCGCGATCGACGCCGCGGTCAGCACCGTCTCGCCGGCGCGGGTCGAGGAGCTGGTGCGGGCGAAACGACCCGGTGCGGGGTGGCTGGTCAAACTGATGGCCGAGCGTCCGCGCTACATCAACCTGGTGGTGTTGTTGCGCATCACCTGCGAGGTCACCGCGACTGCGCTGCTGGTGTATCTGCTCAGCGCCGTGCTCGGCTTGGACTGGGGCCTGTTCGCCGCCGCGGCGGCCATGGTGGTGGTCAGCTTCGTGGTGATCGGGGTGGGGCCGCGGACCCTGGGCCGGCAGAACGCCTATTCGATCGCGCTGGCCGCAGCGCTTCCGCTGCAAGTCCTGTCGGTGCTGCTCGCCCCGATCAGCCGCGTGCTGGTGGTGCTGGGGAACGCGCTGACGCCGGGGCGCGGCTTCCGCAACGGGCCGTTCGCCTCCGAAATCGAGCTGCGGGAAGTGGTCGACATGGCGCAGCAGCGTGGGGTGGTGGCTGCCGACGAACGCCGGATGATCCAGTCGGTATTCGAACTCGCCGACACCCCGGCCCGCGAGGTGATGGTGCCGCGCACCGAGATGGTGTGGATCGAACGTGACAAGTCAGCAGGCCAAGCGACGTCGCTCGCGGTGCGCAGTGGGCATTCCCGCATCCCGGTGATCGGTGAGAACGTCGACGACATCCTCGGTGTGGTCTACCTGAAAGACCTTGTCCAACAAACCTATTACTCGACCAATGGGGGGCGCGACACCACGGTGGCGCAGGTGATGCGGCCGGCGGTCTTCATGCCCGACTCCAAAGCACTCAACGCGTTGCTGGAAGACATGCAGCGCAGCCGGTATCACATGGCCCTGCTGGTCGACGAATACGGCGCGATCGCCGGACTGGTCACCATCGAGGACGTCCTGGAGGAGATCGTCGGCGAGATCGCCGACGAGTACGACCAAGGCGAAGTCGCTCCGGTAGAGGAGCTGGACGGCAACAGATTTCGGGTCTCGGCGCGACTGCCGATCGAAGACGTCGGTGAGCTGTACGGGGTGGAGTTCGACCCCGGTCTCGACGTCGACACGGTCGGTGGGCTGCTCGCGCTGGAGCTGGGCCGCGTTCCGCTGCCCGGCGCCGAGGTAACCTCACACGGCCTGCGTCTGCGGGCCGAGGGCAGCCGCGACAGTCGCGGGCGAGTGCGGATCAGCACGGTTTTGGTCAGCCCGGTCGAGCCCGCCGCTGAGGAGGCCGTAGTTGAGCAGTGACGCACCAGCCGGGCGTGCATCGAACGTGCACGCACCACGACAACTCACCCGAAATCTCGCGCTGAGAACACGTCCGGCGAAAGGCGACTCGTGACTGGATCAGATTCCGGGTTCCATTCCGGCTTCGTATGTTTCGTCGGCCGGCCCAACACCGGCAAGTCGACTCTCACCAACGCCCTGGTGGGTGCGAAGGTGGCGATCACCTCGAACCGTCCCCAGACCACCCGGCACACCATCCGCGGCATCGTGCACCGCGACGACTTCCAGATCGTCCTGGTGGACACGCCCGGCCTGCACCGGCCCCGGACGCTGCTGGGCAAGCGGCTCAACGAGTTGGTCAAAGACACCTATTCCGAGGTCGACGTGATCGGCCTGTGCATCCCCGCCGACGAGGCCATCGGGCCGGGAGACCGCTGGATCATCGAGCAGATCCGGGTCGTCGCACCCAGAACCAAGCTGATTGTGGTGGTCACCAAGATCGACAAGACCACTCGCGACAAGGTCGCCGCACAACTTGTCGCGGTCGGCGAACTGGCGCCGGAAGCCGAGATCGTTCCGGTGTCGGCGGTCAGCGGTGAACAGGTCGACGTGCTGATCGATGTGCTGGCCGCCGCCCTGCCCGTCGGACCGGCCTTCTACCCGGACGGTGAACTGACCGACGAGCCCGAAGAGACCCTGATGGCCGAGTTCATCCGGGAAGCCGCCCTGGAGGGTGTGCGCGACGAACTACCGCATTCGCTGGCAGTGGTGATCGAAGAGGTGCGCCAGCGCGAAGACCGCGAGGATCTGATCGAGGTGTATGCGCTGCTGTACGTAGAGCGCGACAGCCAGAAGGGAATCGTGATCGGCCGCGGCGGCGCACGGCTTCGAGAGGTGGGTACGGCGGCGCGCACCCAGATCGAAAAACTGTTGGGTACCAAGGTGTTTCTCGACCTGCGGGTCAAGGTGGCCAAGAACTGGCAGCGTGACCCCAAGCAGCTGGGGCGGCTGGGCTTCTAGAGCCGGGCCGGCTTGCGGCGTATCGCGCCCGAATCGGGGTGGCCACCGCCCGCAGCCGGGGAATCGGCATTGGTAGATTCCTTGGATGCCCGTACGCAAGTCGTTGCTCATCTCCTCGGTTGGCCTCATCGTGTGTGCGCAAGCACTGGCCGGCTGCGGGGGCAGCCAGAAGCCGGTCGACACCACCAAGCTGTTCAACGTCCAGTCGACGTTCGGCTCGGACTTCAAGACCCAGACCAAGGGCCCTAACGACATCGACCCGAAGATCCTCGGGCCGCAGAAGATGCCCCCCGGCGTGACGTTCGATCCCGCCGACTGCGCCGATTACGCGGCCAACACCGGCCGGCCGCCGAAGGGCATCCGGGGCAAGATGTCGATGGTCTCGATCCTGGGCAACGGTAACCAGTTGGTGGCCATTGCCATGCAGTCCGACCAGGACCTGCCTTACGACGACACGGACGCCGAGAAGTGCAGGCACGTCTCGTTCAATGCCGGCAAGCTCACCGGCTACCTCGACGAGGTGGACGCGCCGCAAATCGACCACGCGAAGACGACCGGTTCGCACTCGGAGATCGAGCTCACCGGCAAGGACGGCCAGCAACAGTCCCGCGAGTCCTACACGTTCACCGCCTACCTGGGCAGCGCGCTGGTGCAGGTCACCGCGAACCCGCAGCCGGTCAAGGGTCAGCCGCCGGCGATGGTCGACGCCGACCGGGCCCGCCAGTTGCTGGTCGACGCGGTGTCGGCACTGCGCGACTGACCCATGGCGACGAAGCAGTCGGTCGGCAACGCCCGGGTGCTGATCACCGGCGGTGCCCGTGGGATCGGGGCGGCCACCGCCAAACTGCTCGCCGCCCGCGGTGCCCGGGTGTGGATCGGTGACGTCGACGAGGACACCTGCCTGCAGACCGCCGCTGAACTCGGCGTCCGCGGCGGCCGGCTCGACGTGACCAGTACGGCGTCCTGGCAGGAACTGCTTGCGCGCATCGAGGCGTCTGACGGCCCACTGGACATCCTGATCAACAACGCCGGGGTCATGCCGCTCGGAGCCTTCGACGCCGAGACCGAGCAGGTCCGGGACCTGACCCTGGACGTCAATGTCCGCGGTGTGCTCAACGGCATGAAGGCGGTGCTGCCCGGCATGGTCCGGCGCGGTCGCGGCCACGTCGTCAACGTGGCCTCGATGGCCGGCATGGTTCCGGTGCCGGGCATGGTCACCTACAACGCGAGCAAATTCGCGGTCCTGGGGGCGTCGCTGTCGGCACGGCGCGAGTACGCCGGCACCGGTGTCGCGGTCTCGGCGGTGCTGCCCTCGGCGGTGCGGACCGAACTCACCTCTGGCGCCCCGCTGGGCGGCGGCATGCCCACAGTCGATCCCGGGGACGTAGCTGCGGCGATCGTCGCGGTACTGCGATCCCGTGCCGCTCGCCGGTCGGTGCCCCGCTGGGTGGCTCCCGCGTGGTCGATGACCGCGTTTGTGCCCGAGCGGCTGCAGAGCTTGGCCCGGCGGCTGGTCGATGATCGGCGTGCGTTGACGTCCATCGACACCGCAGCCCGCAGCGCCTACCTCGAGCGGGTGGACCGGCAGGCCCGCGCGCATCAGGTGAGTCAGCCTCATGACCGAGCGTGAGCCCCGCGTCGTCATCATCGGGGCGGGCGTCGCGGGTATCACCACCGCCCACGTGCTGCGTGAGCAGGGCTTCACCGATATCACCGTGCTGGAGAAGGGCTCCGACGTCGGCGGGGTCTGGTACTGGAACCACTACCCGGGTCTGCGGTGCGACGTGCCGTCGCAGATCTACCAGTTCGGGTTCGCGCCGAAGCCCGATTGGCAACATGCCTGGGCCACCGGCGCCGCGATCCAGCGCTACCACCGCGACGTCGTCGACGAGCTCGGGCTGGCGGAGCTGATCCGGCTCGACACCGAGGTGACCGACGCCCGATGGGATGAGCAGCGGCACTGGACTATCACCACCGCCGCCGGTGAGGAGTTGGTCGCCGACTTCCTGATCTGTGCGACCGGCGTGCTGCATCACCCGTTCGTTCCCGAGATCCCCGGGCTGGCCGACTTCGCCGGCCCGGTGGTGCACACCGCCCGTTGGGACGACGAGCTCGACAGCGACGGAAAGCGAATCGCGGTGATCGGCACCGGTTCCACCGGCGTGCAGGTGGTCTCCGCCCTGCAGCCCGATGCCGCAGCGATCGACCACTATGTGCGTTCGGCGCAATGGATCCTGTGGGCGCCCACGTCGCTTCGGCAACTGCCCGGCGTCGCCGCGGTACTGGCACGCTTTCCGAAGTTGCACCGCACGCTCTACCGGTTGATGGCGTTCGGCGGGTCGCGAGTGCTGACCGACGTCACCACCCGTCCCACCTGGCGGCGCCGGGCGGTGCAGGCCTACGCTCGGGCCTGCCTGCGAATCCAGGTGCGCGACAAAACGTTACGGGCCAAACTCGAACCGGACTATGAGCCGTTGTGCAAACGCCAGGTGGTGTCGGGAAGCTATTACCGGGCCATCCGTGCCCACAACGCCGACCTGATCACCGACGGCATCGCCGAAATCACTCCGCAGGGTATTCGCACCACCGACGGCCTGTCTCTTATACAC
>NZ_JRMM01000007.1:0-66663 GCF_000972905.1 Mycobacterium sp. UM_Kg27 | reverse complement strand
TGTGTATAAGAGACAGGGCTCTACCCGCGTACCGCAGCCGAGTTGCACTCCTGGGGCAAGAGCTGGCTGACGACGTGCCATGCGGCCTTCGCCGATCTCGGCGTCGACCCCCAGCGGGTGCGGGAGGTGGCCGCGCTCATCCCGGGTGCCATGCGCGGGTTGGTCTCCGAGCGCCAACTGGGCTCCTATGCCGACCTGGACGAGGCCCGCCGCGGCCTGACCAATGCGCTGGCGGCGTATCTCGAGCAGTCCCGGCCCGGCTGAAATCGGGGGCTGCGCAAATCGGGCGGCCACGCAAGGATGTGATGGTGTTTGGTCTCGTCGTTGTTGTCACACTTGTCGCCACCGTGCTCGGCGGCACGATTGTGGGCAAGCGGTATCGCGTCGGCCCCCCGGTGTTGCTCATCCTGCTCGGCGGCATGCTGGGCCTGATTCCCAGCTTCGGCGAAACCCAGCTCGACGGGGAGATCGTGTTGCTGCTGTTCCTGCCGGCAATCCTGTACTGGGAGAGCATGAACACCAGCTTCCGGGAGATCCGGGCGAACCTGCGGGTAATCGTGCTCATCAGTGTCGGCCTGGTGATTGCGACCGCGGTGGCGGTGTCCTGGACGGCACGATCGCTGGGCATGGAACAACATGCGGCGTCGGTTCTGGGCGCCGTGCTCTCGCCCACCGATGCCGCCGCGGTAGCCGGGCTGGCGAAGAAACTGCCCCGCCGGCTGCTGACCGTGCTGCGCGCCGAAAGCATCATCAACGACGGCACCGCGCTGGTGCTGTTCGCGGTGACGGTCGCGGTCGCCACCGGCAGCCCCGCGATCGGCCCCGTCGACCTGGTGGGCCGATTCGTCGGCTCGTACCTCGGCGGTATCGCGGCCGGACTGCTGGTGGGTGCGGCGGTCACCCTGCTGCGCCGCCGCATCGACGCGCCGCTCGAGGAAGGCGCCCTGAGCCTGTTGACGCCGTTCGCGGCGTTCCTGCTCGCCCAGACTTTTCACTGCAGCGGCGTCGTCGCGGTGCTGGTGTCGGCACTGGTGCTGTCCTACGTCGGCCCGCGAGTGATCGGAGCTCGTTCGCGGCTGCAGGCATTCGCTTTCTGGG
This sequence comes from Mycobacterium sp. UM_Kg27, assembly GCF_000972905.1. Taxonomy (NCBI): domain Bacteria; kingdom Bacillati; phylum Actinomycetota; class Actinomycetes; order Mycobacteriales; family Mycobacteriaceae; genus Mycobacterium; species Mycobacterium sp. UM_Kg27. Next base: position 65,565 of record NZ_JRMM01000007.1, on the reverse strand, counting down.
ACATGGCGACGTTTCTGATCAATGGCTCACTGTGGGTGTTCGTCGGCGTCCAGATTCCCGGTGCGGTGCACGGGATCGAAAATGTCGGCGACGGCATTCCGCATGCCACGGTGCTGGCCCTCGCTGTCACCGGTGTCGTCATCGTGACAAGAATCGCCTGGTCGGAAATCACCAGCATGCTCGTGCGCACCCTGGACCGGCGTGCCGTGCAGCGCGCCCGTCGGGTGGACTGGCGCCAGCGCGCGGTATCGAGTTGGGCGGGCTTCCGTGGCGCGGTCTCCCTGGCCGCCGCGCTGGCCGTCCCGTTGACCACCCACGCGGGCACCCCCTTTCCGGATCGCAACCTGATCATCTACGTGGTCACCTTCGTCATCCTGGTGACAGTGCTGGTCCAGGGAAGCACCGTGCCCGCCGTCGTTCGATGGGCGCGGATGCCCGAGGACACAGCGCACGCCGAGGAGTTGCAGCTGGCGCGGACCCGAGCTGCCGAGGCCGCCCTGACAGCGTTGCCGCGGGTGACCGACGAACTCGACGTCGACCCGGATCTGGCGGCTCGGCTGCTCAAGGAGTACCAGGATCAGGCCGAGCTGGTGGCGGTGGCCGATCAGCCCAACGCGGCCACCGAACGTGACGACATGGCGCGCCGGGTGCACCTGAGGGTCCTTGAGCACAAGCGCGGTGCCGTCACCGAGCTGCGCGACCGAAATCAGATCGACGACATCGTATTACGCGAGCTGCAGGCGGAAATGGACCTGGAGGAAGTGCGCCTACTGGGGCCGACCGACGCCGAATAGCTACCGGAGAAGTCGATGTACACAGTCTGCCGACTTCGATCCCGGTCGGTGGCGACAGGGTGGCCGCGGACCACTACTATCCACTCCGTGAGCGATTCCTCGGCCCGACGACTGCGACTCGCAAGTTCAGGCACTGTACTGGCGGCGGTCTTGCTGACCGCTCCCGTTGTCATTCCCGCGGGAACACCCGGTGCGGTCGCACCGGCCGGCGCGGCCTGCCCCGACGTCGAAGTGGTGTTCGCCCGTGGGCGTCTGGAATCGCCCGGGGCCGGCGCGGTCGGCAACGCCTTCGTCAGCGCGCTGCGCTCCAAGACCTCCAAATACGTCAGCTTGTATGCGGTGAACTACCCCGCTGACAATGAGATCGACCGGGGCGCCAACGACATGAGCGCCCACATCCAGAACACCATCAACGGATGTCCCAACACCCGCATCGTGGCCGGGGGATACTCGCTGGGCGCGGCCGTCACCGACGTCGTGCTCGCGGTCCCCTTCTCGGCGTTCGGCTTCACCAATCCCCTGCCACCGGGCGCCGACGAGCACATCGCCGCGGTGGCCCTCTTCGGCAACGGCAGCCAATGGGTCGGACCCATCACGAACTTCAACCCGATCTACAACGATCGGACCATCGAGCAGTGCCACGGCGCCGACCCGATCTGCAACCCGGCCGACCCGAACACCTGGGAAGAGAACTGGCCGCAACACCTGGCCAGCGCCTACATCTCGTCAGGCATGGTCAACCAAGCAGCTGACTTCGTCGCCGGAAAGCTGTAGCCGCTCTGCGCTGACCGCCGCCGTCAGCCCTTCGAGAGTTCGGCGGCCTTGCGGCCCAGGCCACGAAATCCCGCGCAGGGCTCCTTGGCTCCGATCGCGAACGGCAGCGCCTTCCACCGAAACCGCATCCTGCCGCGAAATCCCATGGAGTCTGGCGGCGGTTCTACCGCCGACTTCGCCAGGTCCAGATAGTACGTCGACGTTTGGCCCAGGCCTTCGAAGTCGTGCACCAGTGGTGTGCACACCGCCCGAACCGGTTCGTCAAGCCGCTGCGCGATGGCATCGGTCATCAAGACGTATTCCGGAACCGGCACCAGGTTCTTGAGCATCCGGTGCACCAGGATGACGTCGACGCCGGCAAGTTCGGTGTGGCGCTTGACCTTCTGCTCGGCCACCTCGCCCTCGTGCGCGACGAACTTCAGCGAGAGATTCATCAGCTGCTCGCAGCTTTCGCAGTGACAGTTGCGGCCATTCTCGATAAGGGCCCGACGATTCAGGAAGGCCTGGTGCATCCGCGACAACCGCTCGCTGACCAAGACCTGGGCATCGCCGTTGGGAGCCCAGAAAAAGGCGGCGTCGCCCTCCAGCTTCGCCAGCTTCATGCCCTTGGCGGCGTCGATGACTGATTCCAGCAGCGTGGCCACTGCCAGCTGGGCATGCACCAGATGGGTCCGGTTCCAGTTCATGTAGGCGGTGTATCCGCCGATGTCGGCAATGACGAGCACCGCGCGCCGGATGGCCATGAGCTCAACAGTCTAGTCCGGGTAGCTATCCGTAACCACGTTTCACCAGATGCCGTGCGGCGGCCTCCATGGCAGCTGGGCCGGCCACCTCGAAGCCGAATGCGTTGGCCAACCGATCGGTGATGTTGAAGGCCAGGCCGACCGCCAGTGCGTCTTTGACCTGCCCGGGTGTGACGCCGGCTGCCAGCACGGCACGTACGTCGTCGGCGTCGACGCGGTGCCGGCGTGTCAGTTTGTCGAGCAGGCGAAGGGTGGCCCGCAGCTCTTCGGGGATCGGGGCGGTGTCCAGATCGGCGAGGGTGGCGGCCGCGGTCTCGTCGTCGTAGCAGATGTTGGAGGTGGCCGTGTGCGCGGCGACGCAGAACGGGCAGTCGTTGGCCTTCGAGACGTAGGCGGCCATCAGTTCCCGCTCCCCGATGGTCCACGCCGATGGCCCGCGCATCGCCTCGTTGGTCAGGGGCCCACCGCCGTAGAAGTCCGGGCGATAGAAAGCGAGCTTGACGGCGTCGACCACGGGCTGGCGTGAGATCAGCCGAATGATTCCCAGCAGGGCCTTGGTGCGCAACCGGTGGCCGCGATCGAGGATGGCCAGCCTCATGGCGCTCCGCGGTCCGCGGTGGCATCGGCGAGCGCTTCCAGCGCGCTGGCGTACTGCCGGGTGGCCTGGCCGACCGCGGCGCACACCGCGATCTCGAAGATCTGGTCTTCGCTCAGACCTGCGGCTCCGACCGCGGCAACGTCCTCGTCGGTCACCTCGTAGGAGCGCAGGGTCACCTTGTCGACCAGGGCGCTGAGCGGTTCCTCGAGTCCGGCGTTGTCGTAAGCCGCTCGGCGCAATTCGAGGGGCGCTGTCCCGCCCCGACCCAGAACGCGGCCGAGCAGCGCTTGATGCAGTTCGGTGATGTCGGACATGACGTTTCGTGGACCTCCTCCCCCGCGCAGGGCCACATCGGTTGGTCACTGCCGTCCATTGTGCGACCGCAGGGCCCTTTCGGTCCAGATCAGTGCGACAGATCCGCCGGCGGGGTGTCGACGAGGCCGGCATCGGGTGCTCCCGACATGCGCAGCAGACCGCGCACAACGCGGATGACCAGCAGCCAGGAGCGCGGGGCACGCAAGTTGATGCCAGCGATCAGCTGTTTGACCATGGACAGCGTGTCGAAGTAGATACGCTCGATCGCCAGGTTCTCCTGCTCGTCGAAGACGAAGTAGGCGGTCATCCGGGTGCGGTGGCGTGATCCGGTGGCCGGAACCGTGCCTAAGGGTCCCAGATGTGTTCCGGTCAGCCAGAATTCGACGATCACTGCGTCGGCACTGTGACGCAGTGCGATGATCTCGTGGTTCTGGTCCGGGAATGCCACTCGGGTGTCGTGGTAGTAGCCGCGCACTTCCGCGTCGCCGTCGTGCACGGTCAGCGTCGGGATGATCTCGTAGTGGGGGTGGCCGAACGTGGCGAGCACGTCGTCCCAGTGCTGACGCACTTCGTCCCGAAAATGGTCGAGTACCAGCTGCTCACGGGCGCGCAAGACCTCGATGGACGGGATGGCGTAGCGGTTGGTCACGGTGTCCCCCTCATGGAGTCAGGCGTTGTCCTGCACGCGCTCCTCTTACTCGTGGCTCGCCTGCCGATACTGCCGCAACTCGGCGCGCACCGCCGCATCGAATGCCCGGTCCAGACTGGCGTGCGCCGCCCGTCGGGCCACCCTGCGCATGGCGTTGACCAGGTCGGCAGCCCAGGCGAGTTCGTCGTCATTGGCCGGTAACCACCCGGGCCCGCGCTGGCGGACCACCTCGGCATGTCCGCTGCGGGTCAGAAGTCCGGCCGCATCGTCCAACTTCTGGTCGACGGCAATCACGGTCTCCAGCATCACCCCCAGGGGCATCCCCCGCGACATCAGCGTGGCGAGATCATCGATCTGATCGGTGTCGGTCACCCGGTAGACGTCGTCGGTGTCGGTCGGCTCGATGACTCCACTGGCGGTCAGGCGCCGCAACAAGGGGGCGTCCAACTGGCCCAGCCGCGCCTCCAATTGTTCGCGCGTCATCGTCCTCGACACCGGACGCGACCATGGCGCAGTCACCAACTCTCCCAGATCAGCCAGATCCAGGACCTCGACCAAAGCCTCACCGCGCTGCAATCCGGTCAGGAACTTCAGGATGTGTTTGACCGTGAATCCCTCGCCGAGCAAACGGATGATCGCCTGCAACTGCTTGAGGTGCCGGTCGGTGTAGATCGCCACCCGGCCGCGGCGCTGGGGCCGGGGCAGCAGGCCGCTTTCCTGGTACACCCGGACGTTGCGAGTGGTGGTCCCAGCCTGTCTCGCAAGATCGTCGATCCGGTACTCGGTCACTACCACATCCTAGGCAGTCAGGACCGGGTCGCTGCGGGTCTTCTCGGCGGTGATCTTGAAGTCTTCCAGCTCCAGCGTCTTGAGTTGGTTGACGAATTGCGTGGCGAAGCCCGGGAACATGGTGGCGTTGAAACCGTCCTCGGTCAGATACCAGCTCTGGCATCCGGAATTCCACGTGGTGGTCTTCAGGCGCCGCTGGATGTCCTGGTTGTAGCGGTCCTGCACCTCGGGCCGCACGTCGAGCGACTTCCATTGGTACTGAAGCAATTTCGAGATCGCGCCGACGATATAGTCGATCTGCGCCTCCATGTAGACCAGAGACGAGCTGTGGCCGGGTCCGGAGTTCGGCCCGAAGGTGAAGAACAGGTTCGGATAGCCCGATACCGCGACACTACGGTAGGCGTAGGCACCCCTGCTCCACTCCGAAGCCAGGTCACGGCCATCGATTCCGGTGATCGGAATCGGGGTGCCGGTTTTGGACACCTCGAATCCGGTGGCGAACACGATGGCGTCGAACTGGTGCTCGATGCCTTCGACGGTGCGAATCCCCTTGGGCGACAACCGAGCGATAGGCCAGGTGACCAGTTTGCAGTTGTCCTTCTGCAGCGCTGGATAGTAGTCACTGGTCATCAGCAGGCGCTTGCAGCCGGCGGAGAAGTCCGGTGTGAGCTGTCGGCGCAGCCACGGATCCTTCACCTGCGCGCGCAGGTTCGCCAGGCTCAAGGCCTCCACGAGCCGGGTGAACGGGCTGTCCCACACCACGCCGACCGCAACAGACTCATGGCCCCAGAACCAGGCGGACCGCATCAGCTTCTCGGCCAGCGGCACATCCTTGTAGATCTTCTTCAGCCAGCCACTGGTCGCTGTGTTGAGCCGCGGCAGCACCCATCCCGGGGTGCGCTGGAACACCTTGACCGACTCCGCCACCTTGACCAGTTCGGGGATGATCTGCACCCCGCTGGCGCCGGTGCCGACCACGGCCACCTTCTTGCCGGTGAAGTCGTAGTCGTGATCCCAGCGGGCGCTGTGGATCGTGTGCCCCTCGTAGTCCGCCCGGCCGGGGATATTCGGGAAGCTGGCGTTAGCCAGTGGCCCGGAGGCGAGGATGACAGACTTGGCCCGCACGGCTTCCCGGCCATCCAGGTCGATGGTCCACTCACCGGCGTCCGCGTCGTAGCTGATCCCGGAGACGTTGTGTTCGAACCGGATATACGGCGCGATCCCGAAGGATTCGACCATGGTGTCGATATAGCCGAGGATCTCCGCGCTGCCCGAGTAGGTGTGCGACCAGTCGGAGTTGGGAGCGAAGCTGTAGGAGTACAGCCGCGACGGGATGTCGCAGGCCGCACCCGGGTAGGTGTTGTCGCGCCAGGTGCCACCGACCCGCGTACCGCGTTCAAGGAGGACGAAGTCGGTGATTCCCTGGTCTTTGAGGCGAATGGCGGCACCGATGCCGGCGAAGCCGGCGCCGATGATGGCTGTTGAGATAGTCACAGTGATCGTTCCTCTTACTTACGCGACCGGCTCGTAGGTCAGTTCCTGCGACCAGGTGGGGGTGTTGTGCACCAGCGCGGGCGGGATGATGCCGGTGATCCTGACCAGGGAATCGGCCAGCCAGTGGTACTTCGAGCTGCGGTCGATAACCTTCTTGCCGTGCCAGGAGATCAACTGATACATCGGCACCCGGCGCGCGAAAGAGCTTCGTTCGCCGACGCTTTGGAAGCGTCGCATGGCCTGGTAGAGGCGTTCCTCGTTGACGCCCATCGCCACGATGTTGTCGCGCATCTTGTTCAGCAGCGGGAAGTAGCTCAAGGTGCCGAGCAGCAGCGCGGGGTTCATCCAGCTGCCCACCAACTCGACGGCCAGCTTCCGAATGCCGGCGTGGCCCAGGATGTCCATCACCTCGAAGTCGACCGCCAGGTGACGCGACTCGTCTGAGTTGATCCGCTTGAAAACCTCTTGAGCCACCGGGTCTTTGACCTCGTCGGTGATGAACTTGATCAGCGCGCCGTCCAGGGCCACTTCCAGCATGGGGATGACGGTGCCCAGGATCGACAGCGACATGCTGTCGGAGAACTTGTCCAGCCAGGTGATCACCAACTGGACGTTGACGCTCGGAGCCGGAATTTCGTCGTCGTCCAGCATCCCCCACCGTCGCATCAACGCGAGCTCGGCGTTGGCGTGCTTCTGCTCCTCGGCGTGGAAGTGCTCGTAGATGCTCTTCAGGGTCGGGGTGGGAGCCTTCTTGGCGAGCGCCGCAAAGCCCCGGGCGCCGACGTTCTCGATCCACATCAGGTCGGTCATGAAGGGCTTGAGCTTGGCCCACAGCTCCGGCTCGATCAGCTCGGCTCCGGGGGCGTCCCAATCGATGTCGACCAAGGCCCACTGCTTGTCCTTGATCTTCTGCAGCATGTCGTCGAGGTTCATCGCCATGATCAGTTCTTTCCTTTCACAAGACGGTCATTCGCAGGTCAGTTCCGGGGAAGGAGGCGCGCAAGCAGCCGCCGCGAGCTCGTCGGATCGCTGGTCGGCGTAGACACCGGCGATGAAGGCCGCCACGCGGCGCAACGCGGGCTTTGCCTCCGGGGCCAGCCGCGGCAGCGCCTGGAAGACATGCACCATCCCCGGCCATACCTCCAAGGTGGAAGCTCCGCCGTTTCGGCGTATCTCGGTGTCCAGGTGGCGCGCGTCGGCGCTGAGGATCTCGAAGCCACCTACCTGGGTGAACACCGGCGGCAGCCGATCCGCCCGGGCGAAGTCGAGCCGGAGGCGCACATGGTCGGGGTCTTGGCCCCGCACGTAGAGCTCCACCAGCCGGCGCGCCGAGGCCGCCGACACCGCGGGGTCACGCCGCACCTTCTCCTGCTGCTCGGCGAGCTTGAGCGTGAGGTCGATCAACGGCGAGAACAGCACGACCCCGGCCGGTTGAAACCCCGGCTCATCGGCATGTGCGAGCAACATGTCGCAGCTCAGGTGGCCGCCTGCGGAGTCCGCACCGATCACGACCTCGGCGGCGGCATACCCCTGAGCCAGCAACCACCGGTAGCCGGCTTCGACATCGTCGGCGGCCGCCGGGAACGGGTTCTCGGGAGCCAAGCGGTAGTCCACGGAGAACATCGGCAGGCCGGTTGCCTCCGAGAGCCTGGCGACCAGCTTGCGGTGGGTCCGCGTCGAGCACAACACGTATCCGCTGCCGTGCACGTAGTACCCCGCCCGCCGGCCGAACTCGACTCCGGGGCCGAGCACCCATTCGCCGCGCACCCCTGCCTCGCGCACCGGAATGACTCGGGTGCCGGCCGGCGTAGAGCCGAGCGTTCCCATGATGGTGGCGATCAGACCGCGCGCGAACGCGATACCCGGTCGATTCATCGGAATCATGTTGTTCAGAACGTGCAACGTCCAGCGCGTGGACGTACCGGCCACCACGGCGCGCATCGACGCACGCGTGGGCACCGGCGGCAGGGGCAAACCATCGGGTTTCGTCACGGCACATACAACACCAATTATTGTGCCATTTGTCAATGGCACGATTGGCGATGTAGGCGTGGCGGCCGGAGTCAGGACACCGTGACCGGGCCCAACAGCTCGGGCACTTCGGCCTGGTACGGCGGCAGGCTCGGTATGGCCGGCCTGAGTTGGGTCGACGGGGCCGGCGGAGGCGTGGATCCCATACTCCAGTTGCCGTCGTTGCCGGCGGTGTAGGCCAGCCAGACCCGGTCGACACCGGCTTGGGCCTTGGCTGCCTTGAGCAGTTCGTTCTGATACCCGGTGCGGGGTACCGCGAATGCGCCCTGCCCGACGCATGCCAGGGCACCACCGGCGAACTGGCCGGCGCCGGAACTGATGTGCCAGCCGTCAGGAGCCTGGCAGGCGTAGCGCAGGAACTGGCCGCAGGCCTCCGCCTGGAAGCGACCGTCGCCATTATGCACGGCGCATTGCTGGGTGGGGCTGGACAACGGCTGACCGTAGGACCAGCTCCAGGCGAAGCCCGCCAACTGGTCGGCCTGTGGGTCCACAAAGTTCGGGCCGGGCGCGTTGGCACCGCATTTCATCATCTCGTGGATATCGGCGGACGTCATCGGCTGGGCGTTGCCGCCGCCGGCGAGCACATCGACCAGCGTGCTGGAGTCGAAGAACCGCGTGTAGGAACTTTCGTACTGCGCTCTGCTGAAGTAACAGTCCGGGTACTGCACGGTGACCGGCCTGCCCTTCTCCGCCACATTGCTGTCGTTGAACCCGAGCGCGTCCCACGCCGCATTCCGGCCACACCCGCTGTTGGTGAAGAGCAACACCTGCTTGCCGCTCGCCAGGATCTGGGCCATGGTGACGCCCAGCGGGATCGGCTGGGTGTCGCAGGATGAGCCGGGCTGCACCTGAGAGGGGCGGAACAACAGGTCACGCGCGGAGGTATTGCCCAGCGTGCTCTCGATGACCGCAGCCCCGGCAGGCAGCGACTTGGTGGTGTCATCGACCGGGTCGTCGAGCCGATTCTCGATGTAGAGGACCACCACCTGGTCGGGGTGCGCATCCAGCCAGCGCCTGATCTGCTGCAAGCCCGAGACCGCGGGCTGTTCGAAGGTGCAGCCCAGGTGGTTGTCGAAGCCGTGACACAGAATGGGTGCGTAGCCGCCGGGGGCGCCCAGGCTCGGATACCAGTGCAGGTCGAGCTCAAGGAACCTCATGTCCAAGTCGAGTTGATCGACCAATGAATAGAGCTGGTCGGGGTCCATGCCCGACAACGTCGGCGGCACGTTGGCATTGGTGTAGTTGAAAGAGTTATGGGTGGCGGGGATCTGGGCCTCCCCCAGCGGCAGCGTCATGCTCAGCCGGTACTGCTGTACCAGCGCCTTGTGGACCGGACCGGCCAGGTAGTTCTGCACCGACCGCTGGCCGATGGGGCTGCCGTTGCGCAGCGCGCAATAGTCGATCGGGCCATTGATCACCCGACACTGGCTGGCCACCAGTTGCGCCGCTGCGTCGAGCGTCTTACAGGTCGCCGCCAGCTGCCCGGTGGCGACATCGAAGCAGGCGCTGATAAGCCCGTGCTTGTTCCCGCCGAACCAGCTGCACGCCTCGACGGAACCGACTGTGCTGCAAGCGTTCACGATCGGGTTGGTGACATCGCCGATCGCCTTGCACACCGGGGTGAAGGCCGGACCCAAGTCGGTACAGGCGGTAGCCAGCGACGGCGGAGCGGAGGACGGGGACATCACGGTGATACCGACGGTGGCCGGCGTCGAGACCGTCACGCCGTCGGTGGTGGCGTAGCTGAAGGCGTCGGTGCCGACGAAGCCGTTGGCCGGGGTATAGGTGAAGGTAGCGCCCGTGATCGTCGCCGTGCCGTTCACGGGAGGGCTGACGATGGCGAACTGCGTGGCCGGATTCGCCGGAACGGCAACCAGTCCGGCGCTGACCGGACTGGCGGTGGTGGTCACCGCCACCACGTTCTGCGGCTCCGCGCTGGCCGCCGACGCCAATCCGGGAAGTCCCACCGCGGTCCCCACCCAAGCGATGAGCACCGACAACACGGCGAGGATCGCCGTCCAGCGCAGGCGGCGCGTTGCGGTGGTGGTAGCGGCCGGCCACCCGAAGTGGCGCCGAGAACGCTCAATTGCCGCCCCAAAGACCACCGACCAAACTCCTTATTCGGTTACGACACCGACTCGCTCTCGGAACACTCAGGCAACTTCCGTAACAATGGGCAACAGAAATCACACCGGCAACACGACACGATCACAGATCGGGCTCAATGAATTCTTCGGCTTAACTTGGCTTGCGCTCACTCAAGGGAGCTCGCCATTCCAACCGGCGCGAACGCCGACTGGCTCAGAAGTCCAGAAGTAGAGCGCTCGGCTCGACCGCGTCCCCCAGGTCGAAGTCGCCGACGTCCGGCGGCAGCGAACCATCGATCGGCGAGTACGAAGCACCGATCGACTCGGCGACAGCGCGCGGCAGATAGTTCACCAGGGCATCGACGAAACCCGTTTGGTCAACGTCTTCGAAGGGCGCCAGAATGCCGGCCAGGCCCGGCGCGTCACTGTTGAGATAGGCGTTGAGGAGATCGGCCGGTGCGCCGATCAAGCCGAAGAGTGCGCCGGTGATATCGCCGGCCGCCAGATCATCGACGAAGTTGCGGGCGAGCGTCTCGAATTCGACGACCACGGCCTGCAGTGAGCTGAGTGCGGCAAGCCCGACCGGCACCTGCACCGCGTGCAGCGTGGCCATTGCCGCGTTCACGATGTTCCCGACGATGTCGATGGGGATCGCCACCAGGCGGTCCACCAGCCCCAGGACCGGAAAGGCACTGATCATGATGATGATCGCCTGCCCCAACGCCTCGGTGATATCACCCGACGAGATGGCGCTGAACAGGGTGTCGAGCTGGTCGGGCAGGTTGATCAACCCGTCGACGAAGGACTGGGCGGTGGCCCCGAACGCCTCGAACGTGCGTTGCGCGTAGTCGAACCAGTTGGTGGCCAGTTGGACGACTGTGGGCAGCGGGTCCTCCAGCCAGTGCGCGCCGATGGTGCCCAGGTTGTTGAAGGTGTTGGTGACCAGGTCGATATAGGGGTCGAATGGACTGGCCGTCAGCTCGACTACGCGCGCGACGACGTCAGAGGGCGGCGCCGCCACTGGCGGCGCGATCAAGGTGCTCGCGGCCAGTGCTGCGATGCCGACGGCAATCCGGGGTTGGCTGACTGATCCCACAACACTCATTTCATGACTGGAGCCACTACGGTAACTCTGGGCACGCTGGTCAACGGTATAAACGGGCGTTTTGCGATTGCCACGTGCCAGCCAGGCCGCCTCTGGAGCGCCGGGTGCATCCGCAGCTGGGGGCACGTACCGCCGGCGGCCGAGCCCGCACCGGATACCGGGCAGCGAGCGGATCCGCACCGGTCAGTTTTCCTGTCGCCGAGTACCCAAGAAAGGACATAAGTCTTTTTATTCCCGACCTGCGGCTCCTTTAATGCATCAGCCGACGGGACATCGGCTATTTCATTCAGGGAATGTTTCAGATCCGAATACGAAAATTGACAAGGCTTGCAATAATCCTGTGAGTTGCCAACTGACGGCACGGCGTACGGCCCGACATCTGCTGGGGGCATGTCGGAGACGTAATCGCCTGCCGCGCAAACAGCTTGGCGACCACCACCAGTGATCGCTCCGAACGAGGGGATTCGATGAAGAAAATCATCTTGGGCGTTGCATTTTGTGGCGCTGCGCTGGCGTTCGCCGGTGCGGCCAACGCCGCCAACGACAACCAGTACGACTTCCTCTACGGCTCAAGCGATGCGCTTATTCTCGGGCCGACCGGCATCGCGACACCGAGTGTCGGCTACATCAACAGCGCGGTGGACCGGTATCTCGATCCGCTGGGATACGACGGCACTCCCGCAACGACGTTGCCGCTGACCCTCCCCAACACCTGGGAATTCTTCCAGAGCGTCCCGGCGGGCCAGGCCGTCCTCGTCGACGCGATTCTTGCCGACTACGCCGCCGGCGAGATGGGCTGCGACGCTTCCGGCGTGTGCAGCGACCCGCTGACCATTTTCACCTACTCGCAGAGCAGCCTGGTCGCCGCCTATGCCCAGCAGGAACTCTCCGACGCCGGCGTGCCCACCGATGCCTTACGTTTCGTGATGCTCGGCGCCAACCCCGCCCCCGTCCCCACCGACCTCTACCCCACCGAAGTGTTCAACATCCAGGGCGACATCTACACGAATCCGCTGGGCCAAAGTTGGATAGACCTGCTGTTCGGTGGCACAAGTTGGCAGGACCTGCTGTACGGGCTACTAGTCCATAACGCCTACCTCGGATTGACGGCAGACCAGATCGACTCGGCCACCTCGGTCGTCGACGGGATGACCACCTTCAACGAGATCCCAGCACTGGACACCGGCGAATTGTGGCAAGCGCTGTTCACTTCGTTCTTTGGCTTGTGACGCCTAGGGGAGGAGTTGAGCCGGGCGGAACTCGGCTCAACTCCCTCACCCGCGGAGCGTCAAGGATCAACCGAAGCCGCTGTCAAGCATCAGCCGAAACACCTCAACCGACGCCCGAAGCCATACACCTCTGAAGTAGGGCGGGCGGGGCTCGAACCCGCGACCAATGGATTATGAGTCCACGGCTCTAACCAACTGAGCTACCGCCCCTGATACGCATGTGCGCGGGAACCATCGTGCCATGCCGCACCAGCGGCGTCTCCATGCACCGTGGCCCCCGATCCACGCCGTGACGATGTATCCGTCGACGACTTCGTCTCCCCTGCCTGTCCCGCTGATCGCGGCCGCCTCCTGCCGATTGGCGTTGCGTCCCGGCCACAGGATCAGCACCGCCGGCCGACGTGACATCCGGCCGATCGACCTCCTTAATCATAGTATTATTGCAATATATGCATGATTACGGTAGCGTCGCCGCCATGAACACGACAGCGCATCAGACCCACTCCCACAGCGAACACACCCACGGCGCCGACTGCGGGCACGAGGCAATCCAGCACGGCGACCACGTGGACTACCTGCACGATGGTCACCGTCACGCCGCGCACGGTGACCACTACGACGAGCACTGATCACTGACCAACCAGCAAGCGGCACAGGCGTGTCCGCAACGTGGGCAACCGACCGCACGCAACCGATGGGGAAGGCTCCGCAACAGCGGGGCCTTCCTCATCAGCAAGCGGGGAACGCTGGCTAAGTGCCGCTGTCCGGCTCTTCGGAAGGACGAGGCAGATCCATGCCGGCCAAGCGGACCGGGTCCGCGATCGACACGATGCCCACCAGCCGACCATCTCGCACCGTGCACGCCATCAAGGCCAGCGGCCGGCCCGTCGGCCCCCAGCCCAAAATCCCGGGTTCGCCGTTGACCAGGACACGACGCGCGGTGAAGCGCGCCCCCTGACCTCGACGGACGGCCTCCACCACCGCACTGGCCCCAGTGGTCACGCTCACCCCGCGCACCGTGTGCCGACGCCAGCTGACCTCGGGGTCGAGCACCCGCAGCAGCGCCTCGAAGTCCCCTCCTTGCGCGGCCGCCAGAAACGCATCCACGACCTGGCGCTGCGCACGCCGATCCCCTGCCGGCGTCGGGACGTCCTGGACCTTGCGGCGAGCCCGGCTGGCCAACATCTTCGCGGCATCAGCCGATCTCCCCACGATCGGGCCGATCTCGGCGAACGGCACCGCGAACATGTCGTGCAGCACGAACGCCAGCCGTTCGTCGGGGCGCAGCGACCCCAGCACCACCAGCAGCGCCAATCCGACTGAATCCGACAGCACCGCCGCATCTTCGGGAGTGTCGCGGTCATCGGTCACGACGAGGTCGGGAAACTCCTGATCGATCGAGGCTTCGGGCCGCGCCGCACGCGACCGCAGGGTGTCGATGCAGATCCGGCCGATCACCGTCGTCAACCACCCCGACAGGTTGTCGATCGCATCGACGTCCTGGCGAGCCAACCGCAGCCAGGCCTCCTGGACCGCATCTTCGGCGTCCGCCCCCGAGCCCAGCACTCGATACGCCAACGCCCGCAGGCGATGACGCTGCTGATCGAAGGCCTGTGCCAGCTGCGTCTCGGTCGTCATCGGTTACCTCTCGAGGTGTCGGTCCGTCATAGGTAATGACGAACCGCACCCGACCGAGGTAACCACGAACACAAAGGAGCGCGCCATGAACACCACGCTGTGGATCATCGCCTGCGTCGCCGCCGCATATGCCATCGGCGGCGCCACCCTGCTACTGCTGCCCCGGGCGCGGTACCGCGCGTTGGGCGCGAATCAGCACTGGGTCGACGACTTCGCCGACGGCCACCTCAAGGCGATCGGAACGATCAAGCTGCTCGGCGCGATCGGCCTGATCCTGCCGGCAGCTGTCGCAGTGGCACCACTGCTGGCGCCCCTGGCCGCCACCGGTCTGATGCTGTTCATGGCGGGCGCGGCCACCACCAGGTTCCGCCGCAGCGAGTGGATCGCCATGGCCGGCGACGTCATCTTCATCGCGATGTTCGCGTTCCTGGCCTGGGGCCGATTCGCGCTGCACCTGTTCGCCTGAACCCACCGGGCACCAGCATCGGCACCTGGCGGCGATACTGCCGGTATTCCTCGCCGAGCGCGGCCACCAGGTCTCGCTCCTCCAGCTGCACCGCGACCAGGATGAAGCACGTGGCCGCGACCGCGAACAACAGGTGACCGGCAGTCATGGTGGGCGTGGCCCAGAACGCGATCACGAACCCCACCATCAGCGGGTGGCGCACCACCCGGTACAGCGCGCGGGCGTGAAAACCGACATGGGAGTATGGCCGTTCCCGCCATGCGAGGTAGACCTGGCGCAGTCCGAACAGGTCCACGTGACTGATCATGAATGTCGACGCCAGGGCTATCGCCCAGCCGATCCAGAACAGTCCCCACAGCACCGTGCGCTCCGCGGGCATCGTCAGATTCCAGACGGTTGTCGGGATCGGCCGCCACTGCCAATACAGCAGGACCAGAACCAGATTCGACGCCAGAACATAGGTGCTGCGTTCGATGCTCTCGGGCACCAATTGGGTCAACCACCGCTTGAATGCCGGGCGCGCCATCACGCTGTGCTGCACCGCGAACAGGGCCACCAGCGCGACATCGATGACAACCGCCCACCCGAGCGGCGCGGGCGGGCCGTGGTCGACGCTGCGCGGCACGACGAAGTTGCCGAGAAAGCCAACCAGATACAGGAAGACAGCGATGAAACCGAGATAGTTGAGTGCCCCGTAGGCCAGGGCGAGATAACGGGGCATGGCGCCCTCCCGAGTTTGCCGACGCCGCCATCGTAGTCCCCCGAACCCGCAGGTCACCATAGGTTTCGTCGGGCAAGTGACCGACCGTTAGCAAGGTCGGCTTACTATCCCAGGATGACCGCGGAAACCTTCGTCACCCACGCGCCCGGCGACGTCCGGATCATCGCCGACCGGCACGGTGACCCCGACGCGCGCGCCGTGGTGTTCCTGCACGGCGGCGGTCAGACCCGCCGGTCCTGGGGGCGGGCGGCCGCGGCGGTGGCCGAGCGCGGCTGGCAGGCGGTTACCGTCGACCTGCGCGGCCACGGCGAGTCGGATTGGGCACGCGAGGGCGACTACCGGTTGGTCAGCTTCGCCGCCGACGTTCACCAGGTGCTGCGCACCCTGCCGCCGGACCCGGTGCTGGTCGGCGCCTCGCTGGGCGGATGCACCGCGATGCTGCTCGGCGGCGAACTGGCGCCGGGCGCGGCCAGTGCGGTGGTCCTGGTCGACATCGTGCCCAACATGGACGCCTCAGGCGCGCAGCGCGTGCAGGCGTTCATGGCCGAGAACATGGAGTCCGGCTTCGACTCTCTCGACGAGGTCGCCGACGCGATCGCCGCCTACAATCCGCACCGGCCCCGCCCCGCCGACCTCAATGGGCTCACTACCAACCTGCGCCGGCGCGGCGACCGCTGGTACTGGCACTGGGACCCGCAGTTCATCAGCGGCCCCGAGCACCAGGGACCGATGGAGATCCACGATGTCGAGCGGCTCAACGCCGCGGTGCAGACCATTCTCGACGGCGGCGTGCCGATGCTGCTCGTCCGCGGCCAGCTCAGCGACCTGGTCAGCGCCGCCAACGCCGAGGAGTTCCTAGCCCGGTTCCCGCAGGTGGAGTTCGTCGACGTTGCCGGGGCCGGTCACATGGTCGCCGGAGATCGCAACGACATCTTCGCCGACGCCATCCTGGCCTTCTTGGCGCAGCACTCCGCCTGAACTCAGCCGAACACGGTCTGGCCGTCTGCGTCCAGCAGATAGCGCTCGGTGCCGTCGGCAACCCGCGGTGCGTCGGCGGCCAGTGACACCGCAATCTTGTTGCCGGCGTTGCGCATCACATCCAACGTCAGCTCGACGGCCTGCTCATCGGTGAAGTGCCGGCGCACCCCGGCGGCCACCTCTGCGTCGATATGCGCCGGTGTCCAGACCAGCGCGTCGACGTAGCGCAGCGCCACCTTCTGCGCCTCGCTGAGTAGCCGGGACTGCTCGAAACGTTCGATGTCGTCATAGAGCGACTCGGATCCGCCGGCATTCAGGGCGGTCGTCTCTCGCAGCGACTTGCACAGCCGGCAGTTGTGCTGGGCCGCTCCACGCAGCCGCACCACCTCAGAGGTCACCGGATCCAAGGACCGCAATCGGGCGACGGCGGGCATGAACCCGTTGAACAACGCGTCGGCCGGGTGGCCTGAGTTATCCCAGACGATCACGTCCGGCCATGACACCTCGACGCCGACGGCGTCCAGCCCGGCACGCACCCGGGGCACGAAGTCACCGATGTACATCTGCACGACGGCGTCGAAGGCCTTGTCCCCCAGCGCCTCCCGCAGCCGATCCCGCTGGGCATCGGAGATCATGGAGACGTCCACACAGAACTGTTCGGCGAATTCGGTCACCGCCGGATCGGCATCGGGCGCCTCGGCGCTCACCTCGGCCGGCAGCGGCGACAGGCCCAGCGTCCGCCCGCACACCTGGCGGACCAGGGCGCCCAGCCGGCCACCCGAGCACGCCACCAATCGGTTCAGCTCACCGAGTATCTCCATCTCGCTGAGTTTATGCCGCCCACATAGGGTGAAACCCATGCGCGTCGTCGTCATCACCAAAACCGGTCCTCCGTCCGTGCTGCAGGTGCAGGACCGGCCCGACCCGCCGCCACCCGCCAGCGGACAGGTACGGATCGGGGTGCGAGCCGCGGGGGTGAACTTCGCCGATCACCTCGCCCGGGTCGGGCTGTATCCCGATGCGCCGAAGCTGCCCGCCGTGGTCGGTTACGAGGTCGCGGGGACCATCGAGGCCGTCGGTGACGGTGTCGACCCGGCCCGCATCGGTGAGCGAGTGTTGGCCGGCACCCGGTTCGGCGGCTACGCCGAGATCGTCAACGCCAACGCCGACGACACGGTCACCCTGCCGCCGGCGATGAGCTTCGAGGAGGGCGCAGCCATACCGGTGAACTACGCGACGGCCTGGGCGGCACTGCACGGCTACGGGTCGCTGCAGGCCGGCGAGCGGGTGTTGGTGCACGCCGCGGCCGGCGGCGTCGGCATCGCGGCGATCCAGTTGGCAAAGGCCGCCGGTGCCGTCGTGCACGGCACCGCGTCACCGGGCAAGCACGCCCAACTCGATGCCCTGGGCATCGACCGCGCGATCGACTACCGCCGCAAAGGCTGGTGGGACGGTCTGCCGCCGTATGACATCGTGCTCGACGGGCTCGGCGGCACCTCGCTGCGGCGCTCGCTGACGTTGTTGCGTCCCGGCGGACGCCTTGTCGCCTACGGTCTTTCGTCATTGCAGCAGGGCGAGAAGCGGTCGCTGCTGCGGGCGGCGCCGCAGGCGCTGGCCATGCTGCGCGGCTTCAGCCTGATCACGCAGATGGAGCAGTCCAAGACCGTTATCGGCCTGAACATGCTGCGACTGTGGGACGACCGCGGCACGCTCGGACCCTGGATCGCCCCGCTCTCCGAGGCGCTGGCAGACGGGACCGCGGCCCCGGTGGTGCATGCGGCGGTGCCATTCGCGGACGCACCAGAGGCCCACCGCATTCTGGCCGCGCGGGAAAACGTCGGAAAGGTGGTGCTGGTGCCCTGAGGGCGGTACGCCGGCTCACCGGTCGCCGCTGGCTATCCCGCGGTGGGTGGCCTCGGCATCCGAAATCGGCGGTCCCGCATCCGGAACACCGGGGTTGCGTGGTTGCGGGCGGCCGAGCGCCCCATCGGCCCCATCATTCCCATTGGGGCGTGGTTTCCGGTGGCTCGCAGCGGGCTGGCGGGTTCCGCAGCCAACCCAGGGAGACCTCCCAGCCGGGATGCACCGCCGGCGGGATCGGCGGAGTCGATCATCTGAACCGCTGTCAACCAGCGCTGCGGCACCGTCAACTTCCCCACCGGTGCCGATCGGCCGGTGCTCGCCAGCACCGCGTTGGGGAACTGCGGCGATCCGGGCGGACCGTCGGGAACGGCCGGGTTGGGCAACGCGGTTCCTGCGGCCGCTTTTGCCTGCGCATTCAGAATCGCCACAGCGAAGATGCCCTGCGACCCGGTGGTGAACACCACTTGTTGAGCGACCCCGAGCACCCCCAACGTGGGTCCCAGCACCGCAAGCTCGGCGACTATCGGCCACGTCTGTGGCGACGAGGCCGCCGCAAGACCCGCGTGCGCTGGCTGTGTGGAGGTAGCGGCCAGGAGTTGGGGGGACTCCAGCACGCCAGTCAGCGGCTTAAGTACCGATAGTTGCGGCTGCCCGGTGACAGCGTCGGCTGCCGCACGCGCCGCCGCGGCGTGTTGAGCGAATTGCCCGCCCGCGTTGGTTGTCTCCGGCGGCCGCTGAAACGGTGTGAGCGCGTGAGCCTGCGCCGAAGCCGCGGCGTAGCCATACATAGCGGAGGCGTCTTGAGCCCACATCTCGGCGTAGACGGCCTCGGTGGCAGCAATCGCCGCCACATTCTGCCCAAAGAAATTGGTGGCCACCAGCATCAACAACTGGGCCCGGTTGGCTGCTACCGCGGTCGGCGGTACGGTCGCCGCGAAGGCGGTCTCGTACGCGCCCGCCACCGCTCGGATCTGGGCCGCCGTCGCTTCGACTTGCGCCGCCGTGGCCGAAGCCCACGCGACGTATCGTGTGGCTGCCGCCACCATCGCTTGGGTGGCAGGACCCGACCACGCCTGGCCCTGCAGGCTCGAGATCGTCTCGGTGTAACCGGCGGCGAGTGAGTCCAGTTCTCTCCCGGTGGCGTCCCAAGCCGCGGCAGCCGCCATCATCGGCCCCGAACCCGGACCGGAATACATTCGGGTCGAATTGATTTCGGGAGGCAGAGCGCCGAAGTCAAACACCACAGATCCTGCCGCTGCGGCAGCGGATCACTTGAAACGCTTCGCGGAAACTCCCGCGGCGCACCAACATCAGCTAGCCGCCGAGGGACGGGCGGGGCATGGTGAATCGACTGGGCGCCACACGCAGAGCGCTGGACACGGTCTGGCGCCCCGTCGCCGCCGCGCCGCCCATCATGGCGGCCATCGGGCCCATACCCAATGCCGGAGCAGCCCCGGACAGCTCAGCCGCCGAACCCTCCGGCACCGCCAGTTCGCCGGCAAGCTCGTCTTCGGACAACCACACCGGATCGGTGGAGGCGGCTGCCACCGGGGTGGCGTCGGCCCAGGCCGGGGGCACCGACAACTGGCCCACCGGTACCACGTCGCTCCCCATGTGGGCCAGTACCGCGCGACGGTCCGCGACTTCAGACTCCGCTGCCGGCCTATCGTCGTTCACCAGGACGTGCCTGCCGTCTTTTGGCTCACCCGCGCCGGCGTCACCATGGGCGATCAGATAAGCGTTACCGGCCAGCGCGAAGGAACCCACCGACGAGATGGTCCGCGCTGTCTGCAAGGCGAACGAGGTCGGTCCCAGCACGATGTTGAGGGCAGCGATCACATCCAGCGGCAGCCACGGATCCGCCTGAGCGGGCAGCGCCGCGGCCTGCCCGGTCGAGAGGCCGCCAAGCTGCTGCGGCAACTCGGCGAGCAGCGGCGAGAGCAGACTCTGCGTGTCCGAGGCAGCAGTGGAGCCCGCGGCACCGGCGACCGCGGCGGTCTGGGCCGCGCCGCCGACGGGGTTGGTTGTCTGCGGCGGCTGCTGAAACGGCGCCAACTTCGTAGCCGTCGCGGCCGAGGACGCATACCCGAACATCGCCAGGGCGTCTTGGGCCCACATCTCGGCGTATGCGAACTCGGTGGCCGCGATCGCCGGTGTGTTCTGCCCGAAGATATTGGCTGCAGCCAGGCTCGCAAGCTGAGCACGGTTGGCTGTCACGACCACCGGTGGAACGATCGCGACACGCGCCTGCTCATAGCTGGCCGCCGCCGCGCGCGCCTGGCCGGCGGCCCGTTCAACCTGGGCAGCCGTTACCGCCGCCCACTCGGCGTAGGGCATTGCCGCTGCGGCCATCGCCGCAGACGCCCTGCCAGTCCAACCGTCGCCCTGTAAGTCCGCGATCACCGAGTGATAGCCGGTTGCAAATGCACTCAGTTGCGCAGCAAGCGCATCGTAAGCGGCCGCAGCGGCCAACAGTGGTCCCGAGCCGGGGCCGACATACATTTTCGCCGAGGTGATCTCGGGCGGAGACGTTCCAAAATCCAACACCGCGCATATCCCCTCTAGTTGCCGTTCTATCGGCGACCAGCGGTGCCGGGCTCCCCCCGCGTTTGCAGTTCATGGAGCTGATCGACCAACGCTGGTTCCACCGGACCGGATCATGTGACGGCGTCGCCGCCCATCACGGGGAATGCCTTCCGGACAATGACTCCGGCCCGGTGGAAATCTGCTTCCACCTGAGTCCAGCTTCATCGCCGTGCTCGCCCTGCGCCATCGGAGCTGACACCCAATCGCGGGGGGTGAAAACCTGTAGAAAAGAGCTGCGACCGGCAAGAGCCGCCGGCCGCACCGGCTGCCCCTGGCGAGCTCAGACGGTGCGGGCCAGCCGGTGCGCCAGCAGTTCGGCGAAACGTGCCGGATCGTCAAGCGCCCCGCCCTCGGCCAACAGTGCAGTACCGTAGAGCAACTCCGCGGTCTCGGCCAGGTCGGCGTCCTCGCCGCCCCGCTCGCCGTGCGCCTGGCGCAGACCGGTGACCAGCGGATGGCTCGGGTTGAGCTCGAGGATGCGCTTGCCGACCGGGACCTCCTGGCCGTTGGCGCGGTAGATGCGGGCCAACGCCGGCGTCATCTCGAAGGTGTCGGTGATCAGGCACGCAGGCGACTCGGTCAGCCGGGTCGACAACCGCACCTCTTTGACCTGCTCGGCCAAGGTCTGTTCCAGCCACGCGATCAGGTCGGCGAAGTCCTTCTGCTGCTCCTCGCGCTCGGCCTCGTGCGCAGCCTTGTCCTCCTCGGAGTCCAGATCCACCTCCCCCTTGGCGGTCGACTGCAGCGGCTTACCGGCGTACTCGGCGACGGTGTTCACCCACACCTCGTCGACCGGGTCGGTCAGCAGCAGCACCTCGTAACCCTTGGCCTTGAACGCCTCCAGGTGCGGTGACTTCAGCAGCTGCTGGCGGGACTCGCCGGTGGCATAGAAGATCTGCTCCTGGCCGTCTTTCATGCGCTCGACATACTCGGCCAGCGTGGTCGGCTCGGAGTCGCTGTGCGTCGAGGCGAACGAGCTGATCGCCAGCAGCGCCTCCTGATTGTCGAAGTCGGACAGCAGCCCCTCTTTGACGACGCGACCGAACTCGGTCCAGAAGGTGCGGTAGTCATCGGGCCGCTGTGACTGCAGCTCCTTGATGGTCGACAGCACCTTTTTGGTCAGCCGCCGCCGAATCGCGTTGATTTGGCGGTCCTGCTGCAGGATCTCCCGCGAGACGTTGAGCGACATGTCCGCCGCGTCGACGACACCCTTGACGAAGCGCAGGTATTCGGGCATCAGCTGGTCGCAGTCGCCCATGATGAACACGCGTTTGACGTACAGCTGCACGCCGACCTGGGCGTCCCGGTTGAACAGGTCGAACGGCGCGTGCGACGGGATGAACAGCAGCGCCTGGTATTCGAATGTGCCTTCGGCCTTCATCGCGATGACCTCAAGCGGGTCGTCCCAGGCGTGCGCGATGTGCTTGTAGAACTCGTTGTATTCCTCTTGCGCGACTTCATCTTTGGGGCGCGCCCACAGCGCCTGCATCGAGTTCAGTGTCTGGGTTTCGACGGTGACCGTCTCGTCTCCACCGTCTTCGGTGGCCGGAGTCACCCGCTCGATTTGCATCCGGATCGGCCAGGCGATGAAGTCGGAGTACTTCTTGACCAGACCCCGGATCGTCCACTCCGCGGTGTAGTCGTGCAGCGCATCGTCGGCGTCTTCGGGCTTGAGGTGCAACGTGATCGACGTGCCCTGCGGTGCTTGCTCGCCCGGGTCGACGGTTTCGATGGTGTAGGTGCCATCACCACTGGATTCCCACCGGATGGTCTCGCTCTGACCGGCCTTGTGGGTGACCATCTCGACCTTGTTGGCGACCATGAACACCGAGTAGAAGCCGATCCCGAACTGGCCGATCAGCTCTTCGGACGCCTTGGCGTTCTGCGCTTCGCGCAGTTGCTGGCGCAGCTCGGCGGTGCCGGAGCGGGCCAGGGTGCCGATCAGGTCCACCACCTCATCGCGCGACATGCCGATGCCGTTGTCGCGGACCGTCAGGGTGCGCGCGGCGGTGTCGACCTCGATCTCGATGTGCAGGTCGGAGGTGTCTGCCTCGAGGTCCTTGTTCCGGAACGCCTCGAGTCGCAGCTTGTCCAGGGCGTCGGAGGCGTTGGAGATCAGCTCCCGCAGGAACGCGTCCTTGTTGGAGTAGACCGAGTGGACCATCAAATCCAGCAGCTGCCGAGCCTCAGCCTGAAACTCCAGCTGCTCCACACGTGCGCTCATAAGTCCCGAATTTTAGCGACGGCCCCATCGCGTTCTTCGGGGGGCCACGGCACGCCCGACGGCGCCACGACGGCCGCGGACCGCGTCTTTACCCAACCTTGACCAGCTGTTGAATCAACCCCCCGACGATTGCCACGTGACTACCATTCAAGCCGTGGAGCTGGGGGTTTTGGGACCTCTTCAAGCCCGGCGGGACGGCGACCCGGTCGCAATCCCGGGCGCCAAACCGCGTGCGATCCTCACGCTGCTCGGTCTGCACGGTGGTGCGGTCGTGTCAGCCGAAACGCTGATCGATCTGCTCTGGGGTGATGCGCCGCCGCGTACCGCGGCCAAGGCGCTGCAGACGCACATCTCCTCGTTGCGCCGGGCGTTGGGCGATGGCTTCGTCCTCACCGAGGGCACGGGCTGGATCCTCAACACCACCGAGGTGGATGCCCCGCGCTACAAGCGGGCCATCAAGGCCGGACGAGACGCGGCGGTAGCCGGCGATACCGGTCAAGCGGTGGTCCGCTTCGAAGCGGCGCTGGGCCTGTGGCGCGGAACTCCGGAACTGCCCGATTCCCGCCGAGGCATCTCGGAAAGGACGCGCTGGCTCGAGGGCCACGCTGCCCTGGTCGAGGACCGTGCCGACGCGTTGCTGGCGACGGGCCGGGCCGCCGAGATCGTCGGCGAGCTGGAAGCCGCGGTGGCAGACGCACCGTTGCGCGAGCGGCGATGGGCCCAGCTGATGCTGGCGCTCTACCGCGCCGGCCGGCAGGGTGACGCGCTGGGCGCGTATCAGCGAGCCCGGTCGCTGCTCGCCGACGATTTGGGGGTCGATCCCGGGCCGGAGCTTCGACGGCTCGCCGCCGCGATCGTTGCCCAAGACGCCGCACTCGATCACCCCGTGGCCCAGCAGCTTAGATCGGTGACCCGCGCGGTGACATTTCTGCTCACCGATATCGAGGGCTCGACCGCCGCGTGGGAAGCCGATGCCGACGCCATGGCGACAGCGCTCGCGCGCCACGACGAACTCGTCGAGCAGGTGGTCACCTCCCGCGGCGGCCGGCTCATCAAAACCCGTGGCGAAGGCGATGCCACCTTCTCGGTCTTCGACCGGCCCTCAGCGGCGGCCGCCGCGGCTATCGAACTCCAAGACGCAATCCTGCACGAGCCGTGGGCTTTGCGTGAACCCATGCGGATCAGGATCGCCCTGCACACCGGCGAGGTAGAGCTGCGCGACGGTGACTACTTCGGTCGCGCGGTCAACCGTGCCGCCCGTCTGCGGTCGCTGGCCGCCGGGGGCCAGATTCTGTGCTCCGGCGCGACGGCCGAGCTCGTCATCGACACCCTGCCCGACGACGTCGGCCTCGCCGACCTCGGGATGCGTGCGCTGCGCAACCTGCCGCGCCCGGAGCACGTATTCGAGCTTCGCCTCCAGACCGCCGAGCGAGTCGAGGAGACCGTCGACGTGCCTCTGGAGCGTCCCGAGCTTCCCGCGGTACTGACCGGTCCCGGTCGGTTCGTGGGGCGCGGCCTGGAACTGGAGCGACTCGCCTCCGCATGGCAGGCCGCGCTCGCGGGTGGCATTCACGCCATGCTGATTGCCGGCGAACCCGGCGTGGGCAAGACACGCCTGGCCGGCGAATGGTCACAACAGGCCTTCAAGCAAGGCGCCGTCGTGCTGTACGGCCGATCCGACGAGGACCTCGGTGCGCCCTATCAGCCCTTCGCCGAAGCACTGCGTTCGCTCGTCCCCTGCATCGGCGGACACAGACTGCGGGGATTGCGGGGCGTTGAAGCACTACTTCCGTTGATTCCTGGTCTGACCGAGGTACTCCCCGATCTGTCCGCGCCGCCCCGCGCCGACCCCGACACCGAGCGTTATGCGCTTTTCGACTCCGTGGTCGCGCTTTTGGAACTCGCCTCTGCCAGTGCGCCCATCGTGCTGATACTCGACGATCTGCACTGGGCGGCCAAGCCGACGCTGTTACTGTTGCGCCATCTGCTGCGCTTCGGTGATCACACCCGAGTGCAGATCGTCGCGACCTACCGCAGCACCGACCTCGATCGATCCCATCCTCTGGCGGCGATGCTCGCCGATCTTCACCGGGACGGCACCGCAGACCGCCTTGCGCTGAGCGGCCTTGGTGCCGACGATGTGAGCGCCTATGTCGTCGATGCCGGGTACGACGACGAACAGCTGGCCCGGGCGCTGGCCTCGGTCACCGGCGGGAACCCGTTCTTTTTGATCCAGGCACTGCGGCATGTGGACGAAAGTGGCGGGGTCTGGGATCCCAACACCTTGCCGCAGGGGGTTCGTGAAGCCGTGAGCCGCAGGCTTTCGCGGCTTCCGGCGGAGACCAACAAGGCCCTTGCCGCCGCCGCCGTGGTGGGCAGCCGCTTCGCGGTGGACCTCGTGGAGCGGGTGGTCGAAGAAGACCTCGTCGACGCTTTCGACGAGGCCTGCAAGGCCGGCATCGTCATCGAAGAGTCCGGCGGGCGGTACCGGTTCAACCACGCCCTCGTCCGGCAGGCGCTGATCGCCGAGCTGGCCTCGGTGCGGCGCATGCGACTGCACCAACGTATCGCGATCACACTGGAGTCCATGCCCGGCGCAGACGAGGAGCTGCTGGCGGAACTGGCGTATCACTACTTCGAATGTGCGTGGGCGGGAAACGCGGCCAAGGCCGTCGAGTATTGCCGACGAGCCGCGGATCAGGCGATGTCTCGCCTGGCCTACGAAGGCGCCGCCGATCTGTACGACCAGGCGCTGCACGCACTGGAGGAGATCGACGACGAGTTGCCCGATCGCGCCGATCAGACCGCCGATCTGCTGATCGCGCGCTGCGAGGCGCTGCTCGCCGCGGGAGAGGTGGCATCGGCCACCCATGCGTTCTCGCAATTGCAGGCAGCGACAGTCGATTCGGCTCGCCTGGCGGCGTGGGCGACATGTTTTGACGGCCAGCTGTCGATGCTGGTGCATCCGGAACGATTGGACGAGATCGAGGCTGCGCTGAGCGTGGCCGCCGACGCGCTGGCCAGGTTGGGCGATGCCGAAGGCCAAGCAAAGGCCCACACTGTACGGGCCGGATGCCTTGCGCGCCTTGGACGAATCGGCGACTGCGAGATCGCCCTCGACAGCGCGCTGACCGCAGCTCGGCACGCCCGTGAACACCGTCGCGTGAACGCGGTGCTGGCGGGAGCGCCCCTGGCGGCCCTGTGGGGCCCGAACCCGGTTCCGCGCGCCGGCGGGCGTTGTCTTGACGTGGTGCGACTGTTGCGCATCACGACGGACTCCCCTGCGGTCGAGGTGACGTCGACGCGATGCCAAGCCGTGTTGGAGGCCTTTCGCGGCCGGGCCGCCACCGCCCGACGAATGATCGACTCGGCGCGGCGCATGGTGACCGAAATCGGCCTGCGCCATGCCCTGCTCGAGGTTGAGCAGTTCGCCGGAATCATTGAGCTGGTCGTCGACGAGCCCGGTGACGCCGAGCCACATCTTCGTCAGGCCTATCAGGGCTTTCGCCGCATGGGACTGGACGCCGACACCGCCGAGACCGCTGCCCTGTTGGGCCGTACCTGCCTGGCTCTCGGCCGAGACGTCGAGGCCGAGGAGTTGTGCACCGAGAGTGAGCGTCTCGCCGGCCACGCGCTGAAGGCGTCGATCGCCTGGCGCACGCTTCGGGCGCTGCTGTTGACGCGACGCGGGGATCATGCCGCCGCCCGGCGGATGGCCGAGTCCGCGGTCGCCCTGGCTGAACGCACCGACGCCTTGGTCGACCACGGCGATGCCTGTCTGGCCCTGGCGACGGTGTTGAATGCCGCCGGCGACGGTGCGGGAGCGCGGGCCGCCGCGGAGCGAGCGACGGGACTCTACGATCGGAAAGGCGCCGAGGCGCTTGCCGCCAAGGCGCGCGAGATGTTGGACGAACGGGGGTGCGACCGCGACGACAGCCACGTGGCGATCGCCGAACTCGAGGCGCGGCAGGCGGAGCCCGAGAAGGCACGCCCTCGACTGCCGCTGGGAAACTTGGCAGGCGCGGTGGCCAAACACTGGCGGGAAAGGTTCGCGGCGCGGGATTGGGCCGCCATGACAGCTATCGCGGCCGACGATATCTGCACCGATGACCGGCGGGGCGTGGTGGGCGCCGGGGTCCGACGCGGGCGAGATGTCGCAATCGCCGACATGCGGGTGCTCGCCGAGCTTGATACGAACATGATGTCCACAGTCGTGGCCACCCGCGGCGAGCGTCTCGCCCTCTGCCTTGACCGACTGTCGGAGCACGATCCCCGGCCCGACGCGTTTCACGGCGAGATACTCAGCCTCGTCGAGATCGACACCGACGGACGGCTCGCGGCCGGTGTCATCTTCGAGGTTGACGACTTCGCTGACGCCCTGGCCGAACTCGACGCGCGCTATCTCGCCGGCGAAGCCGCCGCCTGCGCACACGCGTGGTCGGTGATAACGGCGGCTTTCGGTGCGATGAGTAGACGCGAAATGCCTCCGACCGCGCCCGGCTTCACCGACGTAGACCGCCGTACGCTGGCGGCGGTCGGGTCCGCAGACCTGATGGCATACCTCAGCGTCGCGCTGAAAGACACGGCACACAACACCATTTACGTCGAAGCCGTGCATCGGCTGACCGACCGCGGCGCGGTGATCACCCACGTAGCCAAAGGGAGTTCGCAGGACGGGCTGGACGCCGAGTGGCGCGTTGTCGATACCCTCACGATCGACGGCGATCTCATCAGCCACTGCGAGATGTTCGACGAGGCAGATCTCGACGCGGCTCTTGCGCGCTTGGACGAACTGCACCCGCAGCCGCAGCGGCTGCAGAACGCGGCAAGCCAGGTCTCGGAACGCGTCCTGACGCACTTCGCGGCCCACCAATGGGACGCCCTGGCGACCGTATTGGCCGAGGATTACCACTACGTCGATCACCGAAGCGTGGTGAATGCAGGGATTCGACACGGTCGAGATGCAGCAGTCGAGAATCTGCGCGTTGTCGCGAATCTCGGCATCTCAGACCTCAACACCACCGTCATCGCGACCCGGGGCGAGCGACTCGTGCTGACCCGCAGCGGCTATTCGTTCCGAGATCAAGGACCCGGGGCTTTCGGCGGTGAACAACTCGATGTCGGTGAGATCGATGAGGCGGGGCGGCTGGTGGCGAGCGTTACGTTCGACTGCGATGACTTCGACGCCGCCATCGCCGAACTGGACGCCCGTTACCTGGCCGGCGAGGCGAGCGCCTGCGCACGCGCGTGGTCGGTCATAACGGCCGGCTATGCAGCATTCAACCGACACGACTTTCCCGATCTCGACTGGGTGAACATCGATCACCGTCGCGCGCGGGCGTTCGCACCCGGTGAATTGACGGCGTATATGCGCGCGACGTGGGATCTAGCGCCTGACGTCGGGGGGTACAGCCAGGCCGTGCATCGGCTGAGCCCCCTGGGCGCGGTCGTCACCCACGTGGTGCGCGGTACCTCACACGAGGGGTTCGAGGCCGAATGGCGCGAAGTCGTTCTGCTCACGGTTGAGGGCGAAATGATCAGCCGCTGCGAAGTATTCGACGAGGCCGACCTGGACGCCGCGCTCGCCAAATTCGACGAGCTGAGCCGGTCGAGTCCGACGCTGGAGAACGCAGCGACCCGAACCTGCGTACGCATTGCCGAGGCATTCGACCGCCGTGACGCGGAAGCGATCTTCGCGCTTGCCGACGACGACGGCCGCTACGAGGATCGGCGGAAAGGCCTGCGCTCGATCCTCGACGGCCCCGAGCGGCGGAAAGTCATCGACGCCACGCTGCAGACGGTCCCGAGCACCTGGCGGTTGGAGGTCGAACCGATCGCAGTCCGGGGATCTCGGCTCTCGCTGACCCGCGACTGTTATCGCGACGCCGGTGATCCCGATCGAACCGTCCTCGTCGAGATATTGCATCTCGTGGAAGTCGACACCACCGGTCTTATGCAGCACACGGTCACATTCGATCTCGACGACATCGACGCTGCCCTCGCCGAGCTCGACGCCCGTTACCTCGCCGGCGAAGCGGCCGGTTACGCGCAGACGTGGTCGCTCGTCACCGACGCGTATGCCGGTTTCAACCGGCGCGAGGTCTTTCCAACCACGCCGGACTGGATCAGCATCGACCACCGACGGGGAGCGGGCTTCGAGTCCGGCGACATGATCGCCTACCTGGAGGCCGCCTGGGCCGATTCGCCGGACACCACCATCCACATCGCGGCTGTGCATCGACTCAGCCAGATCGGCGCCGTCGTCACCCATGTGGCGCAAGGGATCTCACAAGACGGTTTCGCCGCCGAGTGGCGCGATATCGTCGTCATGACTGTCGACGGCCGCCGGGTCAACCGTTCTGAACTGTTCGACGGGGACGATCTCGACGCCGCGCTGAGCCGGTTCGACGAACTCAGTTGATCGCGGCCGCCGTCACTGCGCCTGACTCACCGACGACATGTGGAAGTCGGGGATCCGCAATGACGGCATCGACGCCCGGGTCGCCCAGTCGCCCCATTCCCGGGGCAGCGTCGGCTCGGCGATGCCGGCCTGGGTGGCGCGGCGCAGCAGGTCCAATGGGCTCTCGTTGAACCGAAAGTTGTTCACCGCCGCGGTCACCGCGCCGTCCTCGACCAGATAGACGCCGTCGCGGGTCAGTCCGGTCAGCAGCAGCGTGGTCGGATCCACCTCGCGGATATACCACAGCGTGGTCAGCAGCAGCCCGCGCTCGGTCGAGGCGATCATCTCGTCCATGCTGGCCGAACCGCCCGTCATCAACAGGTTGTCGGCGGCCAGGGCGACCGGGACGCCGAACTCGGCGGCCGCGGCGCGCGGGTAGGCCAGCGCGTTGATCACCCCACCGCGGATCCAGTCCACGCAGCCGATGTCCAAACCGTTGTCGAACACCGACACGGTCTCCGATGAAGTGCCGGTCGCCACGAACGGCGCGCACTCGAGCCCGAAGGCGTGTGGATCGGAATACAAGGTCAGGGGTAGTTCGGACAGCCGCTCCCCCACCCGGGTGCCACCGCCGGGTGCCGACAGCGCGGTTCGGCCTTCCTGGGCGCCGCGGCCACCCATCGTCCAACCGAGGTAGATCATCATGTCGGCGACAGTGGAAGGCGGCATCAGTGTCTCGTAGCGTCCGGCCGGCAATTCGACGCTGCGCGCAGCCCAGCCCAATCGCGTCGAGAGCTGTTCCAGCAGGGAATCCGTTGGCACGTCGACGAAATCCGGGGTGCTGACGCCAGCCCAGGCGCTGGCGCCGGCGCGTTTGGCGTTGATCTCCACCGTTCCGGTGGGTTGGGTGAAACGTCGCCGCAACCCGGTCGAGGACGCCAGAAACGTTGTCGCCACCTCGTGGCGGGCGAAACCATAAAGCTGGTCGGCGCCCCGAAAACCTCGACTCAGCGAGCCGGCCAGCTCGGCGAAGGCCTCCGCGCCGGTCTGCGGGACCGCGGCGTCCCAGTCGTCCGGCGCGGCCGTGCCGCCCAGCAGGTCCGCGGCGTCGCGAGCCTCCGGTGCGCCCGCAGCGGCCTCCGCCGAGGCCGTCACCAGCTCGGGAATCAGCGCCGGATCCACCTCCGCCGAGCTCAGCGAGCCGACCCGCGCTCCCTCGTCGTCGGAAACGATCGAGATGACCGTGGTGGTCCGGCTGCTCGACACCCCATTGGTGGTCATCGAGTTACCGGCCCAGCGCAGCGACGCCTCAGTCCGGTCGGTGACCAGCACGATGGTCTCAGTGTTACCACTCTTGGCCGCCGCCAGCGCGGTGTCGATGACGTCTTGCGGCCCGATCATTCCCGGCCCCCCTCGCTGCGTGTGTTGAGCACGTTGATCCCCCGGAACAGTGCTGACGGGCAGCCGTGGCTGACCGCGGCGACCTGACCGGGCTGCGCCTTGCCGCAGTTGAACGCCCCGCCCAGCCGCCACGTCGAGGCGCCGCCGACAGCTTCCATCGCATTCCAGAAATCGGTGGTGGTCGCCTGATAGGCCACGTCGCGCAGTTGCCCGTCGAGGCGGCCGTCGCGAATACGGAAGAACCGTTGCCCGGTGAACTGGAAGTTGTAGCGCTGCATGTCAATCGACCATGAGCGGTCCCCGACGATGTAGATGCCGTTAGCCACCCGACCGATCAGATCTGCGGTAGACAGGTCCTCGGTACCGGGCTGCAGGGACACGTTGGCCATCCGCTGGATCGGGACATGGTGCGGCGAGTCGGCGTACGAGCACCCGTTGGAACGTGACTGCCCCAACCTGGGCGCGAACACCCGGTCCAGCTGATACCCCACGAAACGCCCGTCGCGCACCAGATCCCAGCTCTGGGCCGCCACGCCTTCGTCGTCATAACCGATGCTGGCCAACCCATAAGGCACCGTGCGGTCAGCGGTCACGTTCATCACCGGTGAGCCGTATTGCAACGTGCCGAGCTTGTCCGGGGTGGCGAACGACGTACCGGCGTACGCCGCCTCATAACCGATGGCTCGGTCGTATTCGGTCGCGTGCCCGATGGATTCGTGGATGGTCAGCCACAGGTTGGTCGGGTCGATCACCAAGTCGGTTGGTCCGGCGGCAACGCTGGGCGACTTGACCTTCTCCGCGAGCAGCACCGGAAGCTCGCTCAGCTCGCTCGACCAGTCCCAGATCTGGTCGCCGGCGACCGCTTCCCAACCGCGCGCGGTCGGCGGCGCCAGCGTTCGCATCGAGTCAAAGCCGTGCGGGCCGACGGTGACCGCCTCGCAGACCGGCATGAGCCGCACCCGCTGCTGGGTGATCGCCGAGCCGAACGTGTCGGCGTAGAAGGTCTGCTCCTTGACCGCGGTGAGTGAGGCCGACACATGGTCTACCCCGTCGGATGATAGGAGGCGGCCCGAATAGTCCTCCAGCACGTCGATCTTGTCCGCGGCAGGCACGTCGAACGGATCGATCAGATAGTCCGACACCCATGTCGCGTCGCGGTACACCGGCTCAGCCGCCAGCTCGACACGTTCGGTGTTGAGCACCGCCAGCGTCTTGGCGACCTGCACCGCTCGCCGGGCGGTGTCCGCCGCGACGCCCGGCGCCAGCTCGGCATGTGAGGCGAAACCCCAGGTGCCGTCGACCACCACCCGCACCGCGAAGCCGAGCTCACGGTTGAGCACGGCGGTCTCCAACTCACCGTCGCGTAGCCGGATGACCTCGGTGGCGATCCGGTGGATACGCAGGTCAGCATGCTCGGCGCCGGCCGCTCTGGCCGCCGACAACGCGGCGTCGGCCAGCTCATGGCGGGGCAGGGCCAGAAACTCGGCGTCGATCCCCCGGTTCGCTGTCACCCATCCACCGTAACGACGTGCCGGAGGTTGACCTCGGAATAGGTGTCCATAATGATCACGGCGTGACTGCGCCGCAGCGACTGGTTCAGGACGGTGTCCGCCACTACGGCAGGTTCGACGGGCGAGTCCGCAACGTCAATCCCGTCGACGGGCACCGGGGTGTCGCGCGACTGTGGCGTGAGTTTCGGCTCAAGGAATGGATCGGTTTCGGCTTGATTCATCCCGAGATGTCGGGCGCGATGATCATGCAGGACGTCAAATACCTGGCCTCGTCGGAGCTGTTCGTCCACGATCAGGCCAGCGGTGTCCTGGTGGAGAAGAGCGCTCGGTTCCGGGGTGCCACCCTGGACCTGCCAGACGACCTGCTGCACGGCGGCCGCTGCCGAGTCAAGACGCGCCGCTACCTGCTCGCCTACGACTTCGACGCCGACACTGGCACCATCGCGGTGCGGTTCGACTGTGCTGCAGACCGGCACGGGCCGGCGATCACCGGTGCGCTGACGCTTTACACCGATGGGGCCGCACCGCCGCTCAGCCTCAGCGCCAGGCTCACCCCGACGATGGACTACTACACGTTCAAGCAGCCCTTCCCGGCTGACGGGGCGCTGACGGTCGGCGACCGCACCTACGTCTTCGATCCGGCACGCGACTTCGCCATCCTCGACGAACATCGTTCGCAGTTCCCGTATTCGACGACGTGGACGTGGGGCACGTTTGCCGTCCGCATGGCCGGTGGTGTGGTCGGGTCCAATTTCGTCGAGCGGCAGGAGTTCAGCGACGACGATGACGAGTCCTGCAACTGGGTTCCCGGCGGGGTCGAGCCGCTCGCGGGCGTCGAGTTCGCGGTCGAATCCGAGCACCCGCTGTCGAGCGCACAGGTCCGCGACCGTGACCGTCGCCTCGATGTGACGTTCACTCCGACCGGCCGCAAAGCGGTCAAGGCCAATCTGGTTGCCGCCGGAATCGACTATTGGCAACTCGCCGGAACCTACCGGGGAACCGTGCGATCCTTGGCAGGAGAATGTTTCACCTTCGATCACGTGCCGGGGGTGCTTGAGCGGATGAAGGCCCGCTTTTGAGTCCACGCGATCGCCGGGGCGTCCCGACGAGCCCAATGCTGGGTTACGCGCTGCTCGCTCCCAGCCTGTTCGGCGTGGTGGCATTCCTGCTGCTGCCGATGCTGGTTGTGGTGTGGCTGAGTCTGCACCGCTGGGACCTGCTGGGGCCGATCAGTTATGTCGGCGCGGAGAACTGGCGATCGGTGCTCACCGATCCGGTGTTCGGCAATTCCCTTGTGGTGACCGTGCTTTTCGTCGCCCTCGTCGTCCCGCTGCAAACCGCACTGGGGCTGGGCGTGGCGGTCCTGCTGGCCCGCGGGTTGCCCGGCAGCGCCGTGTTTCGCACCGTGTATGTGCTGCCGTGGATCTGCGCACCCCTGGCCATCGCGGTGCTGTGGCGCTGGATTCTGAGCCCCACCGACGGCGCGGTGAGCACGGTGCTGGGGCATCGCATCGAATGGCTGACCGACCCTGGGCTGGCACTGCCGGTGACCTCGGCGGTGGTGGTGTGGACCAACGTCGGCTACGTGGCGCTGTTCTTCCTGGCCGGGATCCTGGCCATCCCCACTCAGGTGCTGTCGGCGGCGCGCATCGACGGGGCGAACGGATGGCAGCGGTTCTGGCGGGTAACGCTGCCGATGCTGCGGCCCACCATGTTCTTCGTACTGGTCACCGGCGTGGTCAGCGCGGCCCAGGTGTTCGACACCGTGTACGCGCTGACCGGCGGCGGGCCCGGTGGCCGCACCGACCTGATCGCCCACCGCATCTATGACGAGGCGTTCGGGGCGGCGGCGATCGGCCGGGCCGCGGTGATGGCACTGGTGCTGTTCGCCGTACTGGTTTCAGTGACGGTCGTCCAGCAGCTTTCGTTGGGCCTGCGGGTCAGCTATGACCTCACGTAAGCCCACGGCGTCGGGGTGCGTGCGTTCTAACCACCGTTGAGTGCGCTGTGACGCCGACCCCACACCAGGTAGAAGACCAACGCGATTGCCAGCCAGCCGGTGAACACGATCCAGGTGTACCGGTGCAGGCTGCACATGATCCATCCGCAAACCACCACCGACAAGACCGGCGTGATCGGATAGCCGGGCACCTTGAATCCGCGGGGCAGATCCGGTTCCCGGACCCGGAGCACAACCACCGCCACGGACACGACGACGAACGCGCTCAAGGCGCCGATGGAGACCGTTTCGGCCAGACGCTGAAGCGGTACCAGACCGGCGAGGGCGGCCGCCACGACCGCGACGATCATGGTGTTGGTTGCCGGTGTCCGGGTGCGCGGGTTGACCTTGGCGAACGTCGCCGGCAGCAGGCCATCGCGACCCATCGCGAGAAGGATGCGGGTCTGGCAGTACATCGTGACCAACGTGACAGAGAAGATCGAGATCACCGCGCCCGCGGCTAAGACGGTGCTGCCGAAGCGGTTTCCGGTGATGTGGTCCACGATCACGGCCAGGCCCGCGCTTTGCCCCTCGAAGTCCTGCCAAGGCTGGCTGCCCATCGCGGCCACCGCGACAATCACGTAGACACCGGTCACGATCAGCAGTGCCGCGATGATCGCCCGCGGGATCGTGTGCTGCGGGTCTTTGGCCTCCTCCCCGGCGGTCGATACCGCGTCAAGGCCGACGTAGGAGAAGAAGATGGTGCCCGCTGCCCAGCTGATTCCGGAGAATCCGAACGGGGCGAAGTCGGTGAAGTGGTCCGCTCGAAACGCCGTTGACGCGATCACCGCGAACATCAGCAGCACGCCGAGCTTGATCACCACCATCACGGCATTGACCTTGGCCGATTCGCTGGTGCCGCCGATCAGCAGCGCCGCACACATCGTCACCAAGACGATGGCAGGCAGATTGACGAAACCACCGTCGGAATCCCATGGCCCCGATGAAATAGCTTGCGGTACCGAGAATCCGAAGGTATTGAGCGACAGTTTGCTCAGGTACTGACTCCACCCCACTGACACCGCGGCGGTGGACACCCCGTATTCGAGCAGCAGGCATGCCCCGACGACCACGGCCATGAATTCACCGAGGGTGGCATAGGAGTATGAGTATGCCGAACCCGAAATCGGCACCGCTGAAGCCAACTCCGCGTAGCACATCGCGGCCAGACCCGCTGCGGCCCCGGCGATGAGGAACGAAACGACCACTGCCGGGCCGGCTTGGGGTACCGCCACCGGGAAGACAAAGAAGATCCCTGTTCCGACGGTCGAGCCGACGCCGAACATGGTGAGCCGAAAGCCGCCGAGCCTGCGTCGCAGGTGGTTAGTGCCCCCGGCGGGGGTCGGTCCACCGTTCACCGGCCGACGCCGCAGCATCTGCCGTGACAGGCTGAGCGCCGGCGTTGACATGGTGCCCCTAGCTGGACGGTACGTGTCCATCATTGAACACGGCCCGATGGAGGCAAGGGGCTTACAACACGACGAACCGGGTTAGGAACAGGTTACGTCGATTTCGAACGGCTTGTTCACCGGCTGCATCGGGTTGGCGGTATCGATCCCCGTCGCGGTGCCGCTGATCTTGTATTCGTTGCCGTCCTTGGTCGCCTTGGCATCGCCCTGACCGGTACCCGCGGTGTAGGCCAGTGTCACCCCGTTGACGTTGCCCAGCCCGACCGACTTCACCTCCGGCGGGTTGGCATCGGTGAGCACCGCGGCGATGCCGGTGGCCGCTCCACCGATCGCGATGTTGACGTCGCCGCCCATCGTGGTGCACACGGTCGTGCCGGTGACGTTCTGGTCTTGACCGTCGATGGTGACTTTCGTGTTTGCCGCGGTACCGCTGACGTTCACCGACGCACTGGTTCCACTTGAGGCGCTCGAGGAGGACGCGGGGGTGGTTTCCGACTTCTTGTCGTTCGAGCACCCAGACAGACCTACGACCGCGATTGCTGCCGCTGCTGCGACAACCGTTATTGAACGCTTCACCGGTACTCCTTTGTTGTGGGTGGTCACGTGCCTGGTTTCGTGCTGTTTGGTGGGCGCGGGCGGGGGCCGGCGGGCTAGGCTTTACTCCGCATCCTGATCAGATGGCGGTGTGCTGACGCCCGTGGCAGACCGCCCGCCACGCTCATTTGGGAGTGTGCTGGGCGGCCCAACCTCGGCGCATCAGGTAATTACCTGATATTTGCTCCGGGATGCGCGGTCTCGGACCCGACGCGGGAGGGGGTTGGCCGTGGTGCGCCGCCTGCTCGAACGCGATACGACGCTGACCGCCCTTCATCGCTGCTATCGGACCGCCACCCGCGGGCAGGGGCAGCTGGTTTTACTGCGTGGCGAAGCCGGGGCGGGCAAGACCACGGTGATCGCCCAGTTTCTCGCCACCCTCGATCCGGGCATCCGGGTGCTGCGCGGCTGGTGCGACGGCCTGGCCACCCCGCGGCCACTGGGTCCCTTCATCGACATGCTCGCCTACCTACCCGCGAGCCGGGCTGCCTCGATACGCGCGGCCATCGATGCGGGAGACACCGAGGCGGTCTATTCCGGGCTGGCCGGCGTCGTCGGTGACGGCACCCCTTCGGTGGGTGTGATCGAGGACCTGCACTGGGCCGACAGCGCCGCCCTGGATCTGCTGCGCTACCTGGCCCGGCGCATCGACACACTGCCGGTGCTGATGCTTGCGTCCTACCGCGACGACCAGGTCGGCCCCAGCCATCCGCTGGCCGTGTTTTTAGGCGATGTGGCTACCTGGGCGACCGTAACGCGCATGGTGTTGGATCCGCTCAGCGCCACCGCGGTGGCTGCGTTGGCCGCCGGTAGCGGCATCAACGCCCAAGCGTTGTACCGGCTTACCGACGGAAACCCGTTCCTCATCACAGAGGTGTTGGCAGCGGGACCCGATGCGCTGGGCGAGGGCGGCCTGCCGTGCAGTGTCTCCGAAGCGGTGCGGGGCCGACTCGCGCGACTGTCGGACGCTGGGCGCGAAACCGCGCACGCGGCAGCGATCTGCGGGCCGCGGGTGCACCCCGCCCTGCTCGATGCGGTATCGCCGGGTGCAACCGGCACCCTGGACGAATGCCTCGCCGCCGGGGTGCTGGTCGCCAGTGCCGACGCGGTGGGATTCCGCCACGAGCTGACCCGTCGTGCCACCGTCGAGCAGATCCCCGACTATCAACGCCGAGTGCTGCACAAGCGAGCGCTGACCGTATTGGCCGAACCCCCGATCGACCCGGACACACTGGCGGCGTTGACTTTTCATGCCGAACAGGCCGGCGACACCGACACCGTCATCAGCCACGGCCCGGCAGCCGCCGAGCGCGCCGCAGGATCTGGCGCCCATCGGCAGGCCGCAGACCTGTATGCATTGGTGCTGCGCCACGCGGGCACCATCCCCGACGAGCAGAAAGTGTTGTGGCTCGAACAGCACGCCTTCAACAGTTATCTGAGCGGGCAGGCCGAATCTGCGGTGCTGTCATGGCAACAGGCGATCGCGCTTCGCCAGCAGTTGGGGGATCCCCGCCAGGAGGCTGAGGACCTGCGCCGGCTGTCACACGTCCTGCAGCTGCGGGGACGCCCTACCGAAGCCTCGGCGGCCGCGCACGCGTCGCTTCGGCTGCTCGAAAACCTGGGGCCGTCCCCACAGTTGGCCTGGTCGCTGATCAATATGGCGCACATCGCCGCTCTTTCCCTCGACCCCGCCTGTGCCCGATATGCGACCCGCGCGAAGGCTCTCGGTGCCCGATTCGGGGACCCTGTCGTGGTGATCCACGCCCGCGGATACGCGGCGCTCACCACGGTCTTCTGCAGCAACACCGGCTGGGACGAGTTCGAGCAGGTGTGGCGAGAGGCGGCGGCGTGTCCTGGGATCGAGGAGCACAGCGGAATTTTAGGCATTCTCCTCGGCACGTTCGCTGTGGTGCGCGGCGATGTCCGTCGCGCAGAGCGCTACCTCGCCGAGGTCGCGGCCTACCTTGACCACCGCGACCTTGGCATGTTCCAGGCTTTGGCGGCGGGGCTGCAGGCACTGACCGGCCTGGCCGGCGGCGACTGGACGTCCGCCGCGCTGGCGGCCGAGCACATCCTGACCCAGCCCGAATTGGCCCCCCAACACCGGATCGCGCCGTTGATCACGGTGGCCTTGATCCGGGCACGCCGTGGCGAGGAACCGGTGTGGCCGCTGCTCGACGAGGCCCTTGACGCTGCGACGGGCAGCCTGCTGCGCCTGCCCGTCTGCGCCGCGCGCGCCGAGGCCGCCTGGCTGGCCGACGACGACGAGGCGGCCCGCCGCTGCGCGTCCGAGGTCCTTACGGTGTCCGGCACGGCGTACGCGTGGCTGGGGGGTTCGCTGCGGCGCTGGGCTCATCTGGCCGGCGACCGATCCGCTATTGACGTCATCGCTGCCACGCCCTATGAGCTTGAGATCCATGGGGATTGGAGCGCAGCCACCCGGGAGTGGATCCTTCGCGACTGTCCCTACGATGCCGCCATCGCTCAACTCGGCGGTGACATCGACGCCGTTGAGGCCGCGCTGGGCACCTTCCGCCGGCTGGGCGCCCGGGCCGCTGCCCGGCGCGCCCAGCAGCGTCTCGCCCACCTGCGCGGCCGCGATCCCGACCGCCGCCGCAAAGACACCAGCGCTGACCCACGCGGCCTCACCAAGCGCCAGCGCGACGTCCTCGAACTCCTTGCCGCCGGACGAAGCGACGCCGAAATCGCCACCGCCCTCTACATCAGCGCTAAAACTGCCAACACCCACGTCTGCGCCATCATGGCCAAACTCGGCGTCCACAACCGCACCCAAGCCGCCGCCTACGCCCACCAACAACCCCAGTGAGCCATCCACGTCAATGTTGAGCAGCACTTCACACCTCCCGCACAACTACCTTCGCGCCTCCGCGATCTACGCGTTGCTGACGCTCGGCGCGCTGATCACCCTGACGCCCTTCGGGCTCGGGCTGTTGACGTCATTCACCCCGGCACGCCAATTCGCCACCAATACCCCGCTGTCGTGGCCACACCCGCCGACGCTGGACAACTACGGCGATCTCGGCGGCGCCGGGTTCGGCCGGGCGGCGGCGGTCACCGCGCTGATGACGGCGGTGATCATGGTGGGACAGTTGAGTTTCTCGGTGCTGGCCGCCTACGCGTTCGCGCGGCTGGAGTTTCCCGGCCGAGACACGTTGTTCTGGGTCTATGTGGCGACCCTGATGGTGCCGGCCACCGTGACGGTGGTACCGCTGTATCTGATGATGGCGCAGCTGGGGCTGCGGAACACGTTCTGGGCGTTGGTATTGCCGTTCGTATTCGGTTCGCCGTATGCGATCTTCCTACTCCGCCAGCATTTCCGCAGCGTCCCCAGTGATCTGATCAACGCCGCGCGACTCGACGGAGCCAACACCCTGGACGTGATCGTGCACGTGATGCTGCCGGCCAGCAGGCCGATCCTGGTCACGCTCGGGCTGATCACCGTGGTCTCACAGTGGAACAACTTCATGTGGCCGCTGGTGATCACCAGCGGGGACAAGTGGCGGGTACTCACGGTGGCCACCGCCGCCCTGCAGTCGCGCTACAACGCGCAGTGGACGCTGGTGATGGCGGCAACAACGGTGGCGATGATCCCGTTGATCGTGCTGTTCATGGTGTTCCAGCGCCGAATCGTGCAGTCGATCGTGATCACGGGGATCAAGTGAGCCGGCCGCGGTTCTCCACCATGTTCGCCGCGGCGGTGGTGGCCCTGGCCGCCCTGCTCGGCGCCGCGGCGGTGCTGCTCAACGGAGTCTCGAACCGATCGGCGGCCGGCGCGACGCTGGTGACGCTACGACTGTGGGACGAACAGGTCGCCAACGCCTACCGGCAGTCGCTGGCCGCGTTCCACCGCACCCACCCCGAGATCGAGGTGCGCGTCAACGTCGTCGCCTACGGAACCTATTTCGACACGCTGCGCACCGATGTGGCAGGTGGCGGCGCCGACGACATCTTCTGGCTCTCCAACGCCTACCTGGCCGGCTACGCCGACAGCGGACGGCTGATGAAGATCGATGCGGCGGACACGGATTGGGAACCATCAGTGGTAACTCAGTTCACCCGTGACGGCACGCTGTGGGGCGTCCCGCAACTGACCGATGCCGGGATCGCGGTGTACTACAACGCCGATCTGCTGGCCGCCGCGGGGATCGCTCCCGCGCAACTGGAGCAACTTCGCTGGGATCCCCGGATCACGCACGACACCCTGCGGTCACTGTTGGCCCGGCTCACCCGCGACAGCGCCGGACGAAGCGCCGACTCCCCCGGTTTCGACCACCGCCGAATCCGGCAGTGGGGCTACAACGCCGCCAACGACCCGCAGGGCATCTACCTGAACTACATCGGCTCCGCCGGCGGGGTGTTCCAGCACGGCGAGGACTTCGCCTTCGACAACCCGGCGGCGATCGGCGCCTTCGGTTACCTGGTGCAGCTGATCAACGACGACCATGTGGCACCGCCGGCCTCGGAGACCAACACCAACGGCGACTTCTCCCGCAATCAGTTCCTGGCCGGCAAGATGGCGCTGTTTCAGTCCGGCACCTACAACCTGGCGGCCGTCGCCGAGCAGGCGGGGTTCTCCTGGGGGGTAGCGATGTTGCCCGCCGGGCCGGTAGGACGAGTCAGCGTCACCAACGGGATCGCCGCCGTCGGCAACGCCGCATCGCCGCACCCCGCGGCGGTGCGGGAGGTGCTGAGCTGGATCGGCAGCCGCGACGGCAACGCCTACCTGGGACGCCACGGGGCGGCGATACCGGCGGTACTCAGCGCACAGCGGGTCTACTTCGACTATTGGGCGCAGCGCGGGGTCGACGTCACGCCCTTCTTCGCGGTGCTCAACGGGCCCCGCATGCCCGCCCCGGGCGGCGGCGCGGGCTTCGCCGCCGGAAACCAGGCCATCAAGCCATATTTCGATGAGATGTTCCTCGGCCGCTCCGCTGTCGACACGGCCCTCCGCCAAGCCCAGGATGCCGCGAACGCGGCCGCACGCCGGTAGCTGCCCGCGAATCGGGTGGACGCACAAAACTGCGGGTGGCTACCTGCGTGAGCGCGTTCCGGCTCTCAGGGCGTCGTCAACACGGTCAGTTCAACAGCCACTGCCGCACCGCACATCACGACCACCACCGCCAGTGCCACCAGGTCGGTCCACCCGGGCCGCGCCGGCGACGCCGAAATCTGGCCGATGCCACCACGAGCGGTGATCGCGTCGCCCATCTCGTCGGCGCGGCGAAGAGTCACGGTGATGGCCGCAGCCATCAGGTCAATGGCCTCACGTGCCCAGTGGCGCAGGCGTTGCCGCCGGGTCCGCGGCCGGTGCCGGGGCCGCAGGCGCCGCGCGGCATAGAGCACCCGGAACTCATCGACGAGCATCGGAAAAGCCCGCAGCGCCAGCGCCAACGCCACCGCCCACTCATCGACGGGAATGCGAAGCAGCCGCAACGGTCGCCCCAGCGTGGCCACCGCGGGAGCGATCTCCGCGACATTGGTGGTCCACGACACCATCGCGCCCAGCCCCAGCAATACGATCGACAGCGCGGTGATCCGCAGGAAGTACAACAGCCCGCCCAGGCCGGCCGGATCACCGCCGGACATCGCCGCGGTCCCACCGCCGACCACCAGCAACACCCACAGCCAGCGCGGCACTGACGGCAGCGCGCCCTTGGGAATGCGAGCGATCCGGGCCGCGCCGAATACCAGCAGCGCCACCGCACCGATCGTCACCCAGCCGGGGTAGAAGGTCAGCAGCACCGAGATGCCGAAGACCACGACCAGCTTCGTCCCGGCCCACAGTCGGTGCACGGCCGAGTCGCCGGGCACCGGCCGCAGCAGCACCACCGGCCGAGGGGCGCTGCGCGCCTCCCGCGTCACGCCGCACCTGCCGGCGCCGACACCAAGACACCGTTGTGCAGGTGCAGGGTCCGTGGGCACAGGTCGCCCAGGCCGGCGAAATCGTGCGAGATGACCACCACCGTCAGACCACTTTGCCGCCGCAGATCCTCCAGCAGTCGCAGCAAGCCGTCGCGGCTGGCGGCGTCAAGGCCGGCCAGCGGCTCGTCGAGGATCAGCGCCCGCGGCGACCGGGCCAGTAAGCCGGCCAGGACCAGCCGGCGCATCTGGCCGCCGCTGAGCTGGTCGATGCGCCGTCCAGCCAGCGCCGGGTCCAAGCCGACGGCAGCCAGCGCGGCGCTGACCTTGGCGTGGTCACGCGGCGAAAAGCCCGCGGCAGAAGCCACTTCCCGACCAACGTGGCTGCGCATCAGCTGCAGGCGAGCCGCCTGGAATGACAGCGCGACGGCCCCCACCTGCTGGTCGGCGGGCCGACCCCCGAGCAGGCAGCGGCCGGCGGTCGGCGTGGTCAGGCCGGCCATGATCCAGGCCAGGGTGGACTTGCCCGAACCGTTGCCGCCATGGATC
Organism: Mycobacterium sp. UM_Kg27; assembly: GCF_000972905.1. Classification (NCBI taxonomy): domain Bacteria; kingdom Bacillati; phylum Actinomycetota; class Actinomycetes; order Mycobacteriales; family Mycobacteriaceae; genus Mycobacterium; species Mycobacterium sp. UM_Kg27. Next base: position 22,738 of record NZ_JRMM01000007.1, on the reverse strand, counting down.
AACAAGCCATCGCCTTCGTCGACGCTGAAGCTGATGTCCCGCAGAGCGGTCTTGGCCCACGGTGTGCCGCTGGCGTATTCATGCCCCACGCCGGACAATTCGAGCACCGGCTCGCCCACGTGTGCCGGGGCGCCGCCACCGGATGCGGCGGGAACCTCGGCGGTCTCCACCATGGCGGTGTTGTCGCGGGATCCGGACAGGTCGATGGTGCGGTCGGCGCTGCCGGCCTCGTCGTTGTAGTGGGTGATGTGCACCAAGGAGGTGCAGCGCCGGCCGGAGCAGCCGGCCAGCTCCGACAACACGCCCAACAGCACCTCGCGTCCTTGCGGGTCGACCATGCTGGTGACCTCGTCGGCGATCAGCAGTGCGGGTTCGCGGGCCAGCGCCGCCGCCACGGCCAGCCGCTGCAGCTCGCCGCCGGACAGGCCGCCGGTGTCGCGCTCGGCGAAGCCCGCCAGGCCGACCTCACCGAGCAGCCGCTCGACGTCGGTGCTGGTTCCTGGCGGCAGGCCCCACACCACGTCGTCGGCGACCCGGGTGCCCAACACCTGGCTCTCGGGATGCTGCATGACGACCGCGGTGCCCCCGAGCGCACCAAGCCCCACCGCGCCGGGGCGTTCAACGGTGCCAGCCGTGGGGGGCCGCCCGGCCAGCAACAGCATCAAGGTGGTCTTGCCCGACCCGTTGGCGCCGGTGATCGCGACATGCTCGCCGGCGACGACTTCCAGGCTCACCGGACCGAGGGCGTCATGGTCGGACTGCGGATAGCGGAACCGCACCTGATCCAGCCGGACCGGGACCGGCGCTACTGGACCGCTCTCGGCCAGAAGGTCCAGTTTGTGCACGTCGGGCACCCCACGGAGCCGGTGGAGCACCCGCGACAACGCCCACCACCCCAGCAGCGAGACGGTCATGACGCCGATAGTCATCTGAGCCAGGATGAGCCACTGCCAGTAATGCAGCAGCACCCCGAGGAGCCCGTTCAAATCCTCAGCGGCCCGCTGGAATTCCGGCAGCGGGATCCGCGCCATAGCGGCCGCGACCCCGTGCACATTGGCGGTGATCGCGTCGAAGATCAGGTGGCGCAGCCGGGACAACACGGTCAGCGCCAGCACCATAACGGTGCCGAAGATGCCGCCGGCCACCGCGGAGGCCACGATCACGGTGGGCAGGCCGCGACGATGCCGCTTGATGACGCCGGTCAGGCCGCCGATGTAGGCGCTGTTCACCACCGTCATGAAGCCGCCCATCCCTGCGATCAGAAACGCGATGGTCGCGGCGGCGACGGTGGCGGCGATCAACACGCGAATCCGGTAGCGGTAGGCCAGGAGCCCCATCGGCACCGTGCCGAGCATCGCCAGACCAGCGGCGAAGGGGACCACGACCGCGATGATCGCCGTCGCCGCGCACAGCGCCGCCATCACAGCGGCCTGCGCAATCTCGAAGGGCTGCATCGACCGCGCCCGGACTCGGTTCTCGCCCTGGCCGGTCTTGGTCACCCGTCGATTCTGCCAGTCGCTCGGAGCGTCCCACGCTGAGCGGACCGACGTGGTCCACTTTCGTGCACGCTTGTGAAATACTGGCCCGATGGTAGCCCCCGCCCAATCCAGCCTTGGAGCCGATTTGCTCAGCGTTGTCTCCCGGCTCAACCGGCTCGCTACCCAACGAGTCGCACTGCCCATCCCGGCCGCACAGGCGCGACTTCTGTCCACTATCGAGGACCTCGACGTGGCCCGGATCTCCGACCTGGCGGCGGTGGACCACTGCTCCCAGCCGACGATGACCACCCAGGTGCGCCGACTCGAGGACGCCGGGCTGACCACCCGCACCCCCGACCCGCTCGATGCCCGAGCCGTGTTGATCCGGATCACCGATAAGGGCGTGGACACCATGGCGCGGGTCCGCCAGGACCGGGCGGCGGCGCTGGACCCCGAATTGGACCGGCTTTCTACCGAAGACCGCCAGACACTTGCCGACGCCGTCGAGGTGCTTCACCGATTCCTGGCCGAGGCCGGGCCGACCCGACCGGCCCGCTGACACCCTCGCAATCGGGCCGTAGTTCCACTGAGAAGTTTCCAGCCTGAGGGGCTTTTCGCATATGCTCAACAGCGGCATCGGCCCGAAGCGAAGCTAGGCCTCCTGCGGCCCTCGCGGCTCGCCCACTGGGCTGCCGGTCTTCGGGGGAAGGACATCGTGGCGGATAGATTGGCGCTGGTCACCTCGATCGCCGCCCAACTGATGGCTACCACACCGTCGACGGCTGCTGCGGTCAGTGAACGCGTGCTGCAGACGTTGGTGGAGCAACTCAACGTCGACGCCGGATTCCTGCGTCACAACGACCACGAGATCAGAGCCTCCAAGCTGGTGGCCGAATGGCCGCCGCGCCCGAACGCCCCGGAGCCCGACCCGTTGGCGGTCGTCTCGTTCACCACCGCCGATCCGGTCTTCACCACCTGCGCGCATGGCAAGCGGGTGGCGGTTATCCGGCCGGAGCCGAACGAGTCCGGCTATGTGCGCCAGATGTCGATGGACCACGCCATCGAATCGCTGTCGGTCGCCACCGCGCCACTGATCTCCGGTCCGGTGACCATCGGCATGCTTGGCCTGGTCAAGTTTCGCCGACCCAAGTGGCGTCCCGAAGAGCTCAACACGATCGAGGCGATCGCCTCGCTGTTCGCGCAGTTGCAGGCCCGTGTCGCGGCCGAGGAGCGGCTGCGCTATCTGGCCGACCACGACGACCTGACCGGCCTGCACAATCGTCGTGCGCTGGTCGCTCACCTGTCCGAACGACTCGTCGCCGGCAAGCCCGGTCCGGTCGGCGTCTTCTACATCGACCTCGACCGGCTCAAGCCGATCAACGACTACCTCGGTCACGCCGCCGGCGACTGGTTCATCCAGGACTTCGCCCGGCGACTGCGTGCGTACGCCGGAAACCGGACCATGGCGGCCCGCATCGGCGGGGACGAATTCGTCGTCATCCCGGACTGGCCGATGTCGATGGCCAGCGCCGAGACCTTCGCCGACCGACTGCAGGGCGCGCTTCGCGAACGGGTGGAGATCCAGGGCCATACGGTCAACAGCACGGTCAGTGTGGGCGTGACCGTCGGGCTACCCGGGGAAGACACCAGCGCCGGTCTGCTGCACCGCGCCGACGAGGCCGTCTTGGCGGCGAAACGCGGCGGCGGCAACCAGACCGTCAGCTCCACCGACGATATGTCCTTGAAGAGCTTGTTCCGCAAGGACATCGAACTGCACATGCAGGGCAAGATCGATGACGAGTCGTTGTTGTTGTACTACCAGCCCGAGGTCGATCTGTGGAGCGGCGCGATCGTGGCAGTGGAGGCGCTGGTGCGCTGGCGTCATCCCACCCGCGGGTTGCTGTTGCCGAGTTCGTTCATCAGCATCGCCGAATCCGCCAACCTGGCCGATGATCTGGGCCGGTGGGTGATGCGCACCGCGTGCGCAGAATTCAGCCAATGGCAGACCAATGGCGTCCGGACCAGCGCGACGCTGCGCGTCAATGTCTCGCCCATCCAGCTGGCCGCCCGCGGTTTCGTCCAGAACGTGGTGGAAACCATCAACGAATTCGGCCTACGTCCCGGCTCGCTGTGCCTGGAGATCACCGAGCGGGCGGTGGTGCAGAACATCGAGAGCACCCGTCGAACCCTGGCGGAACTGCGCGAAGCCGGGGTGCAGATCGCCATCGACGACTTCGGCACGGGTTACGCCGTCTTGTCACATCTGAAAGATCTGCCGGTCGACACCCTGAAGATCGACACCGTCTTCGTGCGCGAATTGGGCGTCAATCCGGGCGATCTCGCCATTGTCCGAGCGATCATCGCGCTGGCCGAGGCATTCGGTCTGCAGGTGGTCGCCGAGGGTGTGGAAACGTCGGCGGCCGCGCTCACCTTGATGCGGCACGGCTGTCACCGCGCGCAGGGCTTCCTGTTCTCCCGCCCGGTGCCGGGGCCCGCCGCCGAAGCAATGCTGGCGTCACGCTGGATGGCGATGCCCTTCCTGGCCGACAGCCAAGCTTTGGTGATCTGACAAGAACATCGCCCGGTAGAAAGTGGCACACAACCGCACCCCCGTCTGCCTGCCGGCGAGCGCGGCAGTCGGTGCGGTGCACCAACGCGGCTCGGCGTGCGGCGACACACGGCGATGCGGACCCCTCAAGGTGCCCCGGGCGAAGCTTCGGGAGGAACTCGACGGCCTCGGCGCACGCCGCAGCGCGCCCGATCCGTACAAACCAATCCCTCGCATAACCGGAGATAGTACATACCTTTTGGATGATGTTCAATCAATACGAGACTGTGCGTCTCGTCACGTCGATCGTCTATGTGTCGGGGCGACGCGGTCCGTGCCCGGCCGTGGCCAACACCGCCCACGCCCTCGGCGGCGCCCGTCATAATCAGAGCCATGGAGCGACGGCGGAACGCGCAAACCCCTCAGGCACCGATGGACACGCTGCGGCAGTTGCCGGCCCTGGTCGCGCTCGAGCGGATCCCCGTTCCGGTGCTCGCAATCGCCGACGACGGCACCATCTTGTTCGCCAACAGCGGGTTCGCCGCCATGCTGGGCTACACCCAGGAAGAGGTGCTGGCCCTGGAATTCCGGCAGATCTTCGGCCAGGTTCCACCGGCTGAGGAATCGGCCTTGTCGGTGATGCATTCGCTGGCAAATCTGGTTGTCTCCCTGGAACATCGGGACGGCTCGACGGTGCGCGCCCTGATGAGCAAGTCAGCGCTCGAACGTGCCGACGACCGGGTTGCGCTCGCCACGTTCCAAGACCTCACCGAGCAGCTCTGGCTGGAGGAACGCTAGCGCTGTCAGCGCCCGGTGGCCGACGCGCCGTCGCCGCCGTTCTGATAGCGCAGCGTGTTGCGGGCCAGGAACTGCCGGAAATAGGGCAGTGAGTCGGCCACGACGATGGCGGGCAGCAGCGTCTCCCACATCCGCGTCACCCGGCCGATGCTGTCACCGGCATAGTGCGTCAACAGCCACGTCCCAAGCATCGCCGAGGTGATCGACTCGGCAACCTGGCGGGCGTCGAGCTCCTCGCGGAGGTCGCCCTCGGCGATCGCGCGCGCGGTCTGAGCGGCGACCGCGTTCGCCCATTCGCCGCCGACCTCAGCCCCCAATTCATTGGATTCGGCCAGGGCGAAGACCAGGTGACCCGCCGCCCGCGCCTCCTTGTCGACGGACAACAACTCCGTGACGGCGAACATGCCGTGGATCATCCCCTCCAAAGCGGGTGAGGACGGCTGACACATGCTCCGAAACGTGGTCAACACCGTGGCGAAACCGCCCTCGATGATGGCCGTCACCAACGAATCCATCGAGTCGAAGTGGTGGTAGAGCGCCCCCTTGGTCACCCCGGCCCGCTCGATGATCGCGGTTCGCCCGGCAGCGACGTAGCCGGCCTCGCCGAAGACGTCGATGGCCGCATCGAGCAACTTGCGCCGAGTCGCCTCGGACCGGACCTGGCGCGCCATCAGCTAGCCTCCCCTTCGGGCACCGCCGACTTCGCCACCGCCGTGGTCTTGACTGCCAACGCAGTACGCCGACGAACGAACTGAACGAAATATTCGATGCGATCGGCAGGCACCACACTGGGCAGCACAACCGACCAGACCCGCTCCAACTCATGCAGGAACTGTTCGGGCTCATCGAGATTGCCGGCCTGTCGCAAGCCCAGGTACAGCGCCACCATCATCCGGGCCACATCGCGCGGATCGCGGTCGAGGACGTCGCCTTCGGCGATCGCCCGCTCGGTCACCACGCTCAGCGCCTGAATCGCATTGTTGAGCACGGTGGCCTGCAACCCCTCGGCGCCGCCGACGACCGGCAGCAGGTGCAGCATTGCTCGGGCACCGTCACTGGTGAGGTCTTCGACCGCCATGAGGTAGCCCACGTCAAGCAGGGTTTCCAAGCCGGAAAGCTTGCGGTCCACCAATGCCCGCATCGCTGTGCCCGTCTTGGCGAGTTGTTCGTCGATGACGGCCAGGGCCAGCGCGTGCTTAGATCGGAAATGAAAATACATCGCACCCTTGGTCAATTCTGCTTCAGCCAGAATGTCGTCGAGGCCGACGTCGTGAAATGGCCGCTGGGCGAACTGATGCGCAGCGGCACGGATGATCTGCTGGCGCGTCGCATCGGCGCGCCGGTCGGTCGACTCAGCCAACGCGTGATCTCAGCCTCGTCGCTGACCAGCAGTCGTACCACACCCGGGTTACGGTATCAGTCGAATGACGAAGTTGACTCATTTCTATACTGTAAATCGTCATTCAGCTTTGCTGGCATTCTGAAAAACGCCAATTCCGTGGTGCCAGATTGCATTCGGTCTGTCGAGGCTGTCGCACCGGCGATCACCGTTGTCCGGCTAGCCGGCGGGTATCGCGAAGGCGACGAACTGGGTTACCTGACGCGGTGAGAAGTTGTCGTCACTGACCAGCACCACGGTCTGCCGGCCATCGGGCAGCCGTGGGCCGAGCGTCAACCCCTCGATGTTGTCCAGCGGATCCAGCCCGGGTGTGGTGGACAAGTCGGCCACCAACGTCTTGGTCATCGGAGTCACGGCTGCAGCCGCGAGCGCCGGCATACCGAGCACATCGGTTGCATCGGCGATCTCGGCGCGAAACAGGCGTACCGTCGGGCGGTCACTGAACGCACGCTCGATCACCAAGAACGCGGTGTCCGACAGTGCCACCAGATCAGTGAGGCCGTTGGTTTTGGCCGGGACGGCCGCAGGCTCCAGCGGATAGGCGTACTGCGCGACCGGAGCGTCGGCGTCGAGGCGGTAGGCGGTGACGCGAGTCAGCGCACCCCGGTCGCGATCCGGCAGCGGGCCGTCGTCATACCCCGGGCCCTCCATTGCGGCGAACAGCATCCGTCCGTCGTCGGTCACCGTCAGGCCCTCGAGAGTGGTGTTGCGGCGCGGCCCGGTGGGCTGCGCCGACATCGCCAGCTGCGTCGGCAGGGTAAACCGGCCGAGGTAGCTACCGTCCAGCCCGGCGATACGCACCCACGGGTCGGCCAACACCGCACCGCGTGGGCCGTCGGTGCGCCGCTCCCCCTCTGAGGACCAATACAACCGTTGGCGGCCGGCATCGAAGGCGATGCCTTCGGGGTCCGGCGGTATGATGGGCGGCGTCGCATCGAAGGCCTGGGGCTCGAACGGGCGCCCGTCGGAGTCCAGCAGCGGGTTCATGGCACTGACCGCCAGCCCGTCGACGCCGCGGTCGGACACCGTGAGCCGCACCGTATAGAAGCGGGCGGGGCCGTTGGCCGAGCGGTCATCGCTGATCACGTAGTAGCAATCACGGCCCGGGTCGTAGCTGATTCCGGACAGGCCACCCACGACAGTGCCGGCGAACCTGGTGTTCGGTGCCAGTGGTGCCTGGCCCAGATACTGCAGTCCGGCGGTCGTCGTGGGGTTCTCGCACGGCGTGCAACCCGCAAGTGCAGCACCAACGGTCAGCAGCGCACCGCACAGCGCCGGTAACCGGCTCCACGTCCTACGCACCTCGGTAATCTAAAACGCGGTTTACCGGCGGCCTCACCTGGATACGGTGCATGAGGTGACCACTTCCGATGCCCTGCGCGACACTTTGGACGGCCGCTGGCGGACGGTGAAAAACCAGGTCCGGGCCACTCTGTGCGATGAGAAGTTTCGTCCGCACTACACACCGAACACGGCAATCGCCCGCGCCAAGGTCGCCGAACAACTCCGGATCATGGCCGGCTCCGGCGTGGCGGCGGACAGTTTCCGCAAGGAACACGGCGGCACCGGCGACGTCGGCGCGGCGATCACCATGATCGAGATGTTGGCGATGTCGGATCTGTCGCTGATGGTCAAGGCCGGGGTCCAATGGGGGCTGTTCGGCGGCGCAGTGGAGAACCTGGGCACCGAACGACACCACCGCGCCTACGTCGAGAAGATCATCGACCTCGACCTGCTCGGTTGTTTTGCGATGACCGAGACCGGCCACGGCAGCGACGTGCAGTCGCTGGAGACCACCGCCACCTACGACCCGGCCACCCAGGAATTCGTGATCGACTCCGCCACGGGGTCGGCCCGCAAGGACTACATCGGTGGAGCCGCCGAAACCGCCACCGTTGCGGCGGTTTTCGCCCAGCTCATCACCGGTGACGAAAGTCACGGTGTGCATTGCTTCCTGGTGCCGATCCGCGACGCGCAGGGCAACGACCTGCCCGGTGTGGTCACCTCGGACTGCCACTACAAAGGCGGCCTTCCGGGAGTGGACAACGGACGCATCGTCTTCGACCATGTTCGGGTGCCCCGGGAGAACCTGCTGAATCGCTATGCCGATGTCGAACCGGACGGCAGTTATCGGTCATCGATTGAGAGCGACGGCCGGCGGTTCTTCACCATGATCGGCACCCTGATCCGAGGGCGGGTCTCGGTGGGCGGAAGCGCAGGCGCCGCCGCCCGGGTCGCCCTGGACATCGCTACCCGATATGCGTTGCAGCGCAGGCAGTTCAGCGCCCCAAGCGACGACGGGATCGAACACGAGGTGCTCATCATCGATTACCTGGTTCACCAGCGCCGCCTGTTCCCGCTGATTGCCCGCTCCTATGCCCTGCAGTTCGCCCAGAACGAGCTGGTGGGTCGCTGCCATGATCTGCAGACCGCCGACGAACCCGACGCCGAAGAACAACGCGAACTGGAGGCACGAGCAGCCGGGCTCAAGGCCGCCAACACCTGGCACGCGTCCCGGGCCATCCAGGAGGCGCGCGAGGCCTGCGGCGGCGCCGGCTACATGGCCGAGAACCGGCTGATCGCACTGCGCGCGGACGTTGATGTGTTCACCACCTTCGAGGGCGACAACCACGTGCTGACGCAACTGGTGGCCAAGCAGCTGCTGACCACCTACGCCGACGACATCGCCGACATGAGCCCAGTCGGGTGGGTGCGATTCGCGGCTGAGACTGTCGGGGATCGGGTGCTCAAACGCACTGCCGCCGAGACGATCATCCAGACCATCGTGGACGCCCGGCAGGACAGCGAGGAGGAGGGCAGCCTGTTCAACCGCGGCACCCAGGTGCACATGTTCGAAGACCGCGAGGAATATCTGCTGACCTCGGTGGCACGGCGGCTCAGAGGCAAGGCCCAGGAAATGAGCGACTTCGATGCCTTCAACGCGGTCCAGGACCACCTGCTGCATGCGGCCACCGCGCACATCGACCGCGTCGTGCTGGAGGCGTTCGTCGCCGGGATCGACTCCTGCCCGGATCCCGACGCCCGCGAACTGCTGGAGCTGGTGTGCGACCTCTACGCGCTCAGCGTCATCGAGGACGACAAAGCCTGGTTCATCGAGCACCGGTATCTGTCCACCGATCGAGCCAAGGCCGTCACCCGCGGCATCAATGACCGGTGCCGGAAATTGCGCCCGCACGCCCAGACTCTGATCGACGGGTTCGGCATCCCCGAAGAATTGCGGTACGCCGAGATGCTGCACCCCGAACACCTGTCGGTACCGCCCGCCGGTGCGTCCACCGGGTAGCCGTCTTTATAGGCTGTCTGGACCCCAGACCGAACAAAGGAGTACCTCTCATGGCGTGGTTCCTCGCCCTGAATGCCACCCCCACCAAGGGCGTGCAAGCGCCCACCTATGAGCTGCACGAAACCGCTGATCTCGAGCGGATCACCGAGGAGATGGCCACCTTCGCGGCCACCGACCGGGCCGTGGCAGTTCCCGCCGTCTTCAACAACGGCCGCCAGCAGGTCACCGTGTACGTGCGGCCGGCCGCCTGGGGCGCGTGGGCGATCTACGAGCTCAGCGAAGAAGAGCGTCGCGAGATGATGGCCAACAATCCGCTGGTCAACGCGCTCGCCCAGGCCCGTGCCGCCAAGCAGCAGGGACAGCCACAGCAGGCGCCGGCGATGTTCGCACCGCAGCAGCCGCCTTCGCAGGCGGGTCCGTCGGCGATTCCCCGGCTGGACTAAACGCCGCCGTCCTCAAACGTGGCTCCCCCGGGTGGACTCGAACCACCAACCCTCCGGTTAACAGCCGAATGCTCTGCCAATTGAGCTACAGGGGATTGCTGTCCTCGCGGACTTGCAAGACTCTAGCGCATACCGAAACCACCGCGGTGCAACGGGGGTCGCACCCGGCCCCCGTCGCACCGCGTGAGGCAGGATGGAAGCACTGCATCGACTGTTTTAAGGGGCCGCATTGATCGGGTATGTCGTGGTGATGGGGGTCGGCTACGTGATGGGCACCAAAGCCGGCCGCCGCCGCTACGAGCAGATTGTCAGCACCTATCACGCGGTGACGAGCAGCCCGGTCGCCAAGGCGCTGATCGACAAAGGACGGCGCAGCATCGCCGACCGGATCCATCCCGATCCGACGATGGTGACGCTGACCGAACTCGAGGACGGCATCACCGTGGTGCGGCCGGAGGAGCCAGACGACGACAACCCGCGGCGGTGAGCTCCGCGACCTCAGGCGGTCAGATCGTCGCCGCTGGCCTGTTCCAGCAGGCTTCGCCGGTAGGCCTCCATGGCCACCAGATCGCCGAAGAGCGCGTGGTATTCGTCGCTGTGCTCCACCGGAGACATGCGCTGCAGTTTGGACTTGACCTCGGCGATCTGGCGGCCCACCCACACCTCCTGGAGGCGGGCCAGCACGCCGCCGATATAGCGCGGCAGCTTGTCCTCATCGACGCGGATGGCCTCCACGCTCAACTCGTGGATCAGCGCGGTGGTCAGCGACGAAGGCGTCTGCTCGCGCACGGTCTCGATCCACTGCGCGCCGCCGGTGCCGGCCACTCCCGCCGTCCCCCCGGCCGCATCGATCGCCGAGCGCACCGCGGCATAGCCGGGGTGGGTAAAGCTCTCCACCGTCAAGGTGTCGAACACCGGCCCGGCCAGCGCCGGGTACTGCAGAGCCGCTTTGAGCGCCTCACGCTGCGGCCACAACGTCGGATCGGTCGGGTTCGGTCGGGCGACCGCCGGCTTTTCGGCCGGGCCGGCGGCCGCGGGAGACGCCGGACGGTCCCGAGCCGGCCCGCTGCTTTTGGCATCGCCCTTGGCCTCGTTCTTGGCCCGCGCACGCACCCGGCCGATCACCTGCGCGACGTCGTCCCAGCCCACCCAGCCGGCCAGCTGGCGCGCGTATTCGTCGCGCAGCGTCGGGTCCTTGATCGCAGCGACCATCGGCACGCAACGGCGCAGCGCAGCGACCCGGCCCTCGGCTGTCTCCAGGTCCATCTCCGCGAGCGCGGTGCGCACCGCGAACTCGAACAGCGGGGTGCGGCGTGCCACCAGGTCGCGCAGCGCTTCGTCGCCGTGTGCCAGGCGCAGATCACACGGATCCATGCCGTCGGCGGCGACCGCGACGAATGACTGTCCGGCCAGCTGCTGCTCACCCTCGAGCGCCTTGACCGCGGCGGCACGGCCCGCCGCATCGCCGTCGAAGACGTAGATCAGTTCACCTCGAAAGAACTTGTCGTCCATCATCAGTCGGCGCAGCATCGCCAGGTGCTCATCGCCGAAGGCGGTACCGCACGAGGCGACCGCGGTGGTGACGCCTGCCAGATGCATTGCCATCACATCGGTGTAGCCCTCGACGACGATCGCCTGGTGTCCGCGGGCGATGTCTCGTTTGGCCAGGTCCAGGCCGAACAGCACGTTGGACTTCTTGTACAGCGTGGTTTCGGGGGTGTTGACGTACTTGGCCTCCATCGGGTCGTCGTCGAACAACCGGCGCGCACCGAACCCGATCACCTCCCCCGCCGACGAACGGATCGGCCACAGCAGCCGGCGGTGGAACCGGTCCATCGGGCCGCGACGCCCTTCGCGGGACAGCCCGGCGGCCTCCAGCTCCTTGAACTCGAAACCCTTGCGCAGCAGATGTTTGGTCAGGCCGTCCCACCCGGATGGGGCGAAACCGCACCCGAACCGCTCGGCGGCGGCGGCATCAAAGTTTCGCTCGGTGAGATACTTGCGCGCCGGTGCGGCCTCAGGGGTGCTCAGCGCCGCCGCGTAGAACTCGGCAGCCGCCGCATTGGCGGCGATCAGCCGGCTGCGGCCGCCGCGCTCGCGCTGGATGTTGGTCGCCGACGCGCCGGTGTAGGTGATGGTGTGGCCGACCCGGTCGGCCAGCAGCTCGACCGCCTCGACGAAACTGGCGTGCTCGATCTTCTGCACGAAGGCGTAGACGTCGCCGCCTTCCCCGCAGCCGAAGCAGTGGAACAGGCCGTGGTTGGGCCGGACGTGAAACGACGGCGACTTCTCGTTGTGAAACGGGCACAAGCCCTTGAGCGAGTCGGCGCCGGCGCGTCTGAGCTGCACGTAGTCACCGACCACGTCCTCGATTCGGACACGTTCGCGGATAGCGGCGATGTCGCGATCGGAGATGCGGCCTGGCACGGGGTCAGTGTAGAGCGCGCCGCCATCTGCACCACCGCGATCGCGTGCACGGCGGAGCCGGGCGAAGCGGATCGCCGCCATCTGCCCAGCCCTCGGTACCGGAACCGCCCATGTTTTAATGACGGGTCAACTGCTGCGTCAGGGGCGTGAATGAACTCGAAACGGGTCTGGTTGCTGACCCTTGTCGCCGTCGCCGTGCTCGCCGCGGCCGCGGTGACGACCTGGCTGGTGCTGCCCGACCGGTCGCGTAGTGCGGCCGGCGTCACCGGCGAGACCGTCAAGCAGGTGCTGCTCAACGGCACCGAGTTGACCGCAATGCTGGACCAGCCCTTCACCACTGTCACCGGCCCGCCGTCCTACGGCGGCCTGGAGGCGATGGACGACTCAGCAACCCCCGGCGACTGCGTGGGAGTCCTCGACGTCGCGCAGCGAAGCGTGTATGCCTCGGCCCCCGTCCAGAGCTACGCGCGTGAGACCTGGATCGACCCCGAGCCCGCTCACGACGGCTTCAAGCCGCTCGACACCCGGGTGATGTTCGTCAAGGAGGCCGTGGTCGCCCTGCCCACCGCCGACGACGCGCGGCAACTGTTCGATAAGTTCACCGAGCAGTGGAAGCACTGCGACGGTCAACCGGTCAACGCGGCCGACCCGGACACGGCCGGATCGCCGCACCTCCGCGGCACCGAGATGCACATCACCGACGTGCGGATCACCGACGATGTCCTGGCCGCATCGATCGTGCTGGACAAGAGCCCTAAGGCGCCGGACACCCGCGCGATCGGGCTGCAGGACAACTGCATCGTCGGTGTCCTGATCGCCTTCACCGGAACCGAGAACGCCAGTGGTTCCGGTGACCCGCAGACCAGCAGCACCGATGTCGTGCGGGCGATGATGGACAAGGTCGCCAAGCTCGGCTGAGTTCATCCGCGGTGGCCGCACGCACGGCGAAGCCGGGTGCTGGGCGCTCCCCTACTTGCGGGGGCGGGCCCGCCGCTGTGTCACTAGCCCGCGACGAGGCGTTCCAGCCGCCCCTCGGTGCATGACGCGATCTGGTCGACGACCACCCGCAGCCGTGCATTGTCGTCAGCCGCGGCGTTGAACGCCGGAACGAAGATCGGGTCCAGGCTCTCCGGTGCCGTGGCGAGCAGCCGGTGCGCGACCTCGTGCACCTGCTCACGCTGGGCGGCCTGAATCCTGCGGTGCTGGTCCGACGATATGATGAACTGCACCGCAAGGGTTTTCAGCACGGCTACTTCAGCCCGCACTAGTTCAGGCACTTCCAGGTTTGCCTGGTAACGGGTCAGCGGTCCCGGGCCGGCGGCGTCGTGGGTGGCGGTGATCGCCGCGGAGGCGAAGCGCCCGACCAGTTCACTGGTCAGCCGTTTGAGTGCCACCGACGCCGACAGTGTCGCGTCGTAATCACCCACAGCGGCCACCACCGGCAGTTCGGTGAGCCGGCGAGCCGCCCCGGCCAGATCGTGCACCCCGTGGGGGTCGCCCAGACGCGTCAGTTCGGCCACGGTCGAGGCGTCGGCGAGCACCCGCAGGTCGATCCGGCCGGAGATGACGCCGTCTTCAACGTCATGCACCGAGTAGGCGACATCGTCGGCCCAGTCCATGATCTGCGACTCCAGACAGACGCGTCCCTCCGGTGCGCCGCGGCGCATCCAGTCAGCGGCCTCCCGGTCGTCGTCGTAGAAGCCGAACTTGGTCCGTACCGAGCCGTCTGTCGCGTGGCGGAACCACGGGTATTTGGTGACCGCATCCAGCGTCGCCCGGCTCAGATTCAGGCCCGCACTCGCACCGTCCGGACCCAGGACCTTGGGCTCCAAACTGGTCAAGATGCGGAAGTTCTGCGCGTTTCCCTCGAATCCGCCACAGCTCGCAGCGATTTCGTTGAGCGCCTGCTCACCGTTGTGTCCGTAAGGCGGGTGGCCGATGTCGTGAGCCAGGCCGGCCAGGTCCACCAGGTCAGGGTCGCAGCCCAATCCGATCGCCATCCCCCGCCCGATCTGCGCGACCTCCAGCGAGTGGGTCAGGCGGGTGCGCGGGGTGTCGCCGTCTCGGGGGCCGACCACCTGGGTCTTGTCGGCCAGCCGGCGCAGGGCAGCACTGTGCAGCACCCTGGCCCGGTCGCGGGCGAAGTCAGTGCGGTGCTGGCCGCCGGTTCCGGGCAGGCCGGCGGTTTTCGACGACTCCGCCACGATGCGTTCGCGGTCGTGCGCGTCGTAGCTGTCGCAGGAGTTGGTAGCCACCGCGGCCAGTCTATTTTGACCCGACCCGAGACCATGACACCGCGGGCCGAAGTTCGGCATCCGACCGCTGCGAACCGAGTGGGCCGGTCGCAGAATTCCGTCGATCACCCCCCGATCACATATAGATTTACCGGCATGCGCATTCCCCGGCTGGCCGCTGCCGCCCTGGCGTTTCTCCTCGCAGTGCTGCTGGTAGCCCCAAGCGCTGCGGCGCAGCCTTCGATGCGTCTGCCCACTTTGATCACCGACAGCGCCGGGGCGCTCTCGCAGTCCGATCGCGCCGAGGTGCAGAACGCGATCGACAAGCTCTACGCCGACCGGCACATCCGGCTGTGGGTGGTCTACGTCGAGGTGTTCTCCGGGCAGACCGCTGAGGACTGGGGACGCAGCACGGCGCGACTCAGCGATCTCGGCAGCAACGACGCCTTGCTCGCTGTTGCCACCGCCGACCGCAGCTACGCCTTCCTGGTTTCCAACGCCATCTCCGAGATCAGCTCGGACAAGGTCGACGCGTTGCGGCGCAACCAGATCGAACCGGCCCTGCACCGCAACGACTGGGCCGGTGCGGCCTCCGCGGCCGCCACCGGACTCGACGCCGCCGCCGCACCCACGCAGGTGAGCTGGACACCGATCCTGATCGCCCTGGCCACGGTGGCGCTCGCCGGCCTGGTGTTGCTGCTGGTGGTCCGTCACCTGCGTCGCCGCCGCCGCGCCGCGGCACTGGCGGCGGCCCGGCGGGTCGACCCCACCGACCCCAACGCGCTGTCCGACGTGCCGGTGTTCGCGCTGGACGCCTTGTCGCGCGAGAAAGTCGTCGAGGTCGACAATGCGGTCCGCACCAGCGCCAACGAATTGGAGCTGGCCCTCGAAGAATTCGGCACGGAACGCGTGCGACCGTTCGCGCAGGCCGTCTCCTCCGCCAAGGCCGCTATGGAGCACGCCTTCACGGTGCGCCAGCAGCTCGACGACGATATCCCTGAGACGCCGGCACAACAGCGCGACTTGCTGACCGGGGTGATCGTCACCGCCTCAAAGGCCGACCGCGAACTGGAGATCCAGCGTGCCGCGTTCGAGCAGTTGCGAGATCTCGTACTCAACGCCGGCGACCGCCTCGACACACTGACCCAGCAACTGGTCGAGCTGACCGGGCGCATCCCGGCCTCCGAGCAGCACCTGGTCGAACTGCACACCCAATTCGACGCCACCGCGCTCAGTACGGTGTCCGGCAACGTCAAGACCGCACAGGATCGGGCCGCCTTCGCCGAACGCAACATCACCCGAGCCCGCAGTTTGGCCGACCACCCGGTGACCGGCGGGCAGAGCGAGCTGGTGGACGCGGTTCGGGCCGCCGAGTCGGGGCTCGGCCAGGGCCGAGCCCTGCTCGACGCGGTCGACAATGCCGCAAGCGACATCCGTCACGCGGTCGCCACACTGCCCGAGACCATCGCCGACGCCGAAGCCGGCATCGCCCAAGCCACCGCACTGTTGCAGCGCGGGGCGGGCACGCATAAGTCCGAGCTGGTCACTGTTCGTGATCGCGTGGTCAAGGCCGTCGCCGCCGCCCGCGCCTCCGGAGATCCCCTGGGGGCCTTCACCGCGTTGCTCAAGGCGGACGCCGACCTGGACCAGCTGCTGGACACGGTCGCCGAGGAGCACGCCGCCGCTGAACGGTTGGCTCGCACGCTCGAGCAGGCCCTGTTCACCGCGTCGTCGCGCATCCGCGCCGTGTCCGATTACATCGATACCCGCCGCGGTAGCGTCGGCCCGGAAGCGCGCACCCGGCTGGCCGAGGCACGGCGCCGCCTCGACGCCGCCCAAGACAAGCGCAGCACCGATGTCGCGGGCGCCATCACCCAGGCCAACGGCGCGGCCACCCTGGCCGCCGCGGCGCAGTCGCTGGCCAAAGCCGACGTACAGGACGCGCAGCGCGCCTACTACGGGCGTTACGGCAACGACCGCGGCGGTGGCAACGACACCGGCGCCATGCTGGGCGGCATCATCATCGGCAACATCCTCTCCGGCAGTGGCGGCGGCTTCGGCGGTGGCGGCTTCGGTGGTGGTGGAGGGGGCGGCTGGAGTCCCACCTCGTTCGGCGGCTCGTCTTCGGGCGGGGGCTTCTTCGGCGGCGGCGGCCGGTTCTAGAGTTCCGGTACACCCATGTTCGATCTCATCAACGTCGCCGTGGCGGCGGCCCTGGCGGCATCCGGGTATGCGCTGTGGGTCCGCCGCCACACCTGGGGATCACGCTGGGACACCAATCCTTCGCGCATCCTGATCTTCATCGGTGGCGCGGGTCTTCTCATGTCCCCCGTCGGGTGGGGGCTGCTCGACCCACTCATATACCGCGTGCTCGGGGTTTGGAACGTCGCCGGCCTGGTTGCTGCGCTGTGCATGTTCGCCGCGGTGGCCACCATGTTCGGGCATCTGACGACGCGACTGACCGATCAGGATCGTGCCAGGCTTTGGGAGCGTCGCTACATCAAGGCGCCGCTGAAATTCGTTCTGCCGTTGACGATCATCGTGTATTTCATAGCCGACCGTGGACAACCGCAGTATCAGGATGTCTTTGCGACCCGTGGCCCATGGTTCACGGTCTACTGGACACTGATCTGCGTCTTCGCGCTCTACCTGTTCGGGCTCACCGGCCGGGTGTTGCTGACACTGCGCGACGATCCACGTTCCAAATCCTCCGCCGACCAGTACCTGGCCTGGATCGCCTTGAAGGTTGCGGCGATGTCCTACCAGCTGATCAGCGTTCTGATCGGAAGTACCTTCACACTGCCCACCTGGATCTGCGCGGGCGCGGCCAGCCTGGCTTTCGCCTACGCGGCTGCGCAGTCCTGGCGGGCTCGCACCGACTGGCTCAAGCCCGCCTGGCCGCCAGCCCCCGAACCCGCCGGGGACTGAACGCGATCAGCAACCCTTGAGGCGCACGGCCAGGTAATCGGAGACCGCATCGATGGCCACCCGCTCCTGAGACATCGTGTCGCGCTCCCGCACAGTGACAGCGTGGTCTTCGAGCGAGTCGAAGTCGACGGTGATGCAGAACGGGGTACCGATCTCGTCCTGGCGGCGGTAGCGCCGGCCGACGGCCCCGGCGTCGTCGAACTCCACATTCCAGGACTTGCGCAACTCAGCGGCC
This sequence comes from Mycobacterium sp. UM_Kg27, assembly GCF_000972905.1. Classification (NCBI taxonomy): domain Bacteria; kingdom Bacillati; phylum Actinomycetota; class Actinomycetes; order Mycobacteriales; family Mycobacteriaceae; genus Mycobacterium; species Mycobacterium sp. UM_Kg27. Next base: position 4,944 of record NZ_JRMM01000007.1, on the reverse strand, counting down.
AGGTCGCGGGCCTTCGGCGACAGGTCGGCGTTGCGGCTCAGCGGCAACACGGCGGCCTTGACCGGGGCCAGTCGCGGGTCAAGACGCAGCACGGTGCGCTTGTCCACCCCGCCCTTGGCATTGGGGGCCTCGTCCTCGTGGTAGGAGTCCACCAGGAAGGCCATCAGCGAGCGGGTCAGGCCGGCTGCCGGTTCGATCACGTAAGGCACGTAGCGGGTGTCGGATGCCTGGTCATAGAACGACAAGTCCACCCCGGAATGCTCCGAATGCGTGGTCAGGTCGAAGTTGGTGCGGTTGGCGATGCCTTCCAGCTCACCCCACGGGTTGCCGGTGAAGCCGAATTTGTACTCGATGTCGGTGGTGCCGGCGGAGTAGTGCGACAGCTTCTCGAGCGGGTGTTCGTAGAGGCGCAGGTTCTCACGCTTGATACCCAGGTCGACGTACCACTGCAGGCGCGTGTCGATCCAGTACTGGTGCCATTCCTTGGCCGTGGACGGCTCGACGAAGAATTCCATCTCCATCTGCTCGAACTCGCGGGTCCGGAAGATGAAGTTGCCCGGGGTGATCTCGTTGCGGAAGCTCTTGCCGATCTGGCCGATGCCGAACGGCGGCTTGCGGCGTGCCGTGGTCACCACGTTGGCGAAGTTGACGAAGATGCCCTGCGCCGTTTCGGGCCGCAGGTAGTGCAGGCCCTCTTCGGATTCGATGGGGCCCAGGTAGGTCTTGAGCATCATGTTGAAGTCGCGGGGCTCGGTCCACTCGCCCTTGGTACCGCAGTCCGGGCAGGCGATCTCGCTCATCGGCACGTCATCAGGGTTGCCGCCCTTCTTCAGCGCCACCGCTTCCTGCATGTGGTCCTGCCGGTGCCGCTTGTGGCAGTTGAGGCATTCCACCAGGGGGTCGTTGAACACCGCGACGTGACCGGAGGCCACCCACACCTGCCGCGGCAGGATGATCGCACTGTCCAAGCCGACGACGTCGTCGCGGGAGGTCACGACGGAGCGCCACCACTGTCGCTTGATGTTCTCCTTGAGTTCCACCCCGAGTGGGCCGTAGTCCCACGCCGACTTTGTGCCGCCGTAGATTTCGCCCGACTGGAAGACCAGGCCACGTCGCTTGGCCAGGTTGGCAACGGTGTCGATGATGGACGCCACGAGGGGGTGCACTCCTGTCTTGACGGGACCGCGCCGGCAACGCCGACACGCAAAACATCAGTCATCGTATCGATACCGCCCAAGTTCTTTGACATGCATCATCACGCATGGAACAGTGGAAGCCAGCTGAAAACGATTTCCAACACGTGCGGAGGTGGTGCTGTGCCCTCCTCAGCGTCTGGCCTGGTGGCCGACGGCCACCAACACACCGGTCCTGCCTTCCCCGCGACACCACCTCGGGAGATCCTCGACGCCGCTGGGGAATTGCTGCGTGCGCTGGCCGCTCCGGTGCGCATCGCGATCGTGCTGCAACTGCAGGAGTCGCATCGCTGCGTGCATGAACTCGTCGACGCGCTCGGAGTCCCCCAGCCCCTGGTCAGTCAGCATCTGAAGATCCTCAAGGCCGCCGGGGTGGTCGCCGGGGAACGCTCCGGCCGCGAAGTGCTCTACCGGCTGGCCGATCATCACTTGGCGCACATCGCCATCGACGCCGTAGCCCATGCCGGTGAGGACCGTTGACCGCCCCCGGTGTGCGCTCCACCCGGCAGCGAGCGGCGATCTCGGCGTTGCTGGAGACCGTCGAGGACTTCCGGTCGGCCCAGGAACTGCACGACGCGCTGCGTGAGCGCGGCGAGAACATCGGCCTGACCACCGTCTATCGCACGTTGCAGGCCATGGCCACCGCCGGACAGGTCGACACGCTGCGATCCGACACCGGCGAAGCGGTCTACCGGCGCTGCTCGGAGCATCACCACCACCACCTGGTGTGTCGGGACTGCGGGGCCACCGTCGAGGTGGGCGACCGCGAGGTCGAGGAGTGGGCGGCCCGCATCGCCGCCGAGCACGACTACTCCGACGTCGGGCACACCATCGAGATCTTCGGCACCTGCGCCGACTGCCGGAACTGAGTTCGTCAGCCGATCAGCGCGTCCCGGATATCGACGCCCTTGGTCAGCACCAACAGCACCAGTGTGCGAAGCGCGTCGTCGGTCAAGCCCGATCCGGGAAAGTTGTAGCGCAGCATCACATCTGCGGACTCGGCGGCCTTCTCGACCAGGGTCACGGTCCCGAGCTGACTGAGGGCCGCCTGCTCGGCGGCGCGCTCACGCAGCTGCTTGGTCAGCGGCAGATCCCACCCCAGGATCTGGGTGAGCGACACCAGCTCAAGGTCTTCGGCGATCGGCACCACCCGCAACGACGCCAGTGTGCCGTCATGGCGGACGGTCAGCGCGCCGTCCGGCTCGGCGTTAACGGTCACCACCTCGGCGAGCACCGCGGTGAGGCGATCGGCCAGGTCCGTCATCAGGCCGTGCCGAACCGGCGCTGCCGAGAAGCGTACTGCTCGCAGGCCTCCCACAGGTCGCGGCGGTCGTAGTCCGGCCACAGCTTCTCTTGGAAGATGTATTCGGCGTAGGCGGCCTGCCACAACATGAAGTTGGATGACCGCTGCTCCCCCGAGGTGCGGATCAGCAGGTCCACATCGGGCATGTCGGGCCGGTGCAGATGCCGCGCGATGGTGGCCTCGTTGATCCGGCTCGGGTTCAGCTTGCCCGCCACCGCCTCTTCGGCGATGGCCCGGGCAGCTTCGGCGATCTCGGTGCGGCCCCCGTAGTTGACGCAGTAGTTGATGGTGATGACGTCGTTGCCGACGGTCATGGCTTCGGCGATCTCGAATTCCTTGATCACGCTGCGCCACATCTTCGGCCGCGAACCCACCCAGCGCATCCGCACGCCCATCGCGTTGAGATTCTCCCGGCGCCGGCGCACCACCTCGCGGTTGAAGCCCATCAGGAAGCGCACCTCTTCAGCGGAGCGCTTCCAGTTCTCGGTGGAGAACGCGTACACGGTCAGCCATTTGATACCGAGTTCGATCGCACCGCAGGTGATGTCGATGAGCACCGCCTCGCCCATCTTGTGCCCCTCGGTGCGACCCAACCCGCGCTGGGTCGCCCAGCGGCCGTTGCCGTCCATGACCACGGCAACGTGGTTGGGCAGCGCCTCGGCGGGGATCTGCGGGGCAACAGCCTTGGAGGTGTGCTGTGGGGGGCGACACGGCCCCCCGCCCGGCGGCGACGGCAGCTGCGGGAACACCACCGGCCAGGTGGACTTGTCCGGGAACACCGGATAGTCGTCGGGTGCCGCGGGCAGTTGGGGGAAGGCAGGCTTCCGATTGGCCCGATGCAACACCATGCGCCCTATCCTGCCCGACCGGGCCGGAGCCGCCCGCGGCGACCATGCGGTCGCCGCGGCGGCTTACCGGCTATGCCGACGATCGGGAACCGGCACTCAGATCGATCGCGACGAAGTCGAGGCGCCACAGCGACTGGAACAACTTGCGACCGAACTTCTCCAGGTCCGCCGCACTGCCGCGCGCCGGGCCGGCGGCCTGCGCCAGGTCCGCGGCGATCTGACGAATGCTGCGACGACCGTCGATGCTCTGAACGAACGGCAGCTGCGCCGGGTTCAGCGGCATGCGCCAGCCCGAGCGGAAGATCTCGTTGCCGTTCAAGCCACACTTCCAACGGAACAGCGGCACGTAGTCGAGGCTCTCGGGCGTCGAGAAGTCGATCTGGTAGCTGCTCTTGGGCCGCTCGGGCCGCGTGGCGATGAAGAAGTGCCGAGCGTTGAGGGTGTGGATGCGCTCCATCACCGACCAGATCTTCTCCTCCGGCAAGGCGTTCACCTTGTCGTAGAAGCCGGCCGACGGCACCGCCACATCGTGGGCGTAGTACGGCGCCTTGAGCAGCCAGCCCTGGAAGTCCAGGCCGGCCGACTTGGCCAGGTCGATGCAGCCGTCGACGTCGTAGCTCTTGGCCCGACCGTGCAGGAACGTGTCCACCAGACCCGAGTCCGAGGCCAGGTCGCCGGCGATCTTGAGGTACGGCTGGACCGGGTGGTCCTGCGACAGCAGGCGGATGGCCTGACGGACGGTCTGAATCGACTCGTCGTTCTGTTCCAGCCCGAGGTCCTGGAAGACCGTCTCCAGGATTTCGATGCCGATGCGGCCGTAGCGCGCGTAGAGCATGATGCCGGCGACGCCGTCGGGCCGCAGGCGGTCCGCGATCGCCTTCATGCCTACCTTCGGGTCGGCCATGTGGTGCAGCACGCCCGTCGAGATCGCCAGGTCGAAGTCACGGTCGAGCGTGGACAGCTCCTCGATCGGCAGCTGGTGCAGCTCCAGGTTCCACAGCCCGTGCTTGTCCTTGAGGTACTGCTGGTGCCCCAATGACGACGCACTGATGTCGACGGCCACCACCCGCGCCTGCGGGTTGTTGTAGGCGAAGACCGCCGCCTGGTTGGTGCCGCAACCCGCGATCAGGATGTCGAGGTCAGGGCGGTATTCACGATCGGGCCACAGCACCCGGTGCGCGTGGCTCGGGTCGAACCACTCCCAGTTTCCGGCCGACCATGCCTGCAGGTCGTTGATGGGCGGCGGGTAGGTCCACCGCTCGTACTGCCGGGAGACGACGTCTGCGCGTGGATTATCGGTCACTTCTTTGTGGCTCCTTGTCGAATTGCCCCCCGCCGGATCGGATCAGACTTTAGCGGGGGCTGGTTGTGCCGGTGCGACGCGGCTCACATCGAAGCACGCCGCCCGGTGGTTGAAACGGTTGTGCCGAACCGGCTCAGTGAGCGTGGCCGGTCTACCCGGGCTGCCCGGGCTGGCCGGGCTGGCCGGGCTGGCCCGGTGTTCCACCGGGTCCGGCCGCGCCGCCGGCCCCGCCGGCACCACCCAGGCCGGGTTGGCCGCCTGCACCACCTGCACCACCGGCACCACCGGCACCACCGT